>JALZJW010000065.1 GCA_030859565.1 Pseudomonadota bacterium | reverse complement strand
TTCATCTCGCCACCTTAGCGCTAAGGAAGCTCTGCAAAAGTTACTGCGCAGCCCATCTGCTTTGTCGCGTGCTCGCTCGTCGCTCGCCTATCTACCTGATATGTCTCGCGACTCGCTCCGCGGCTTCGCGCATCTGGGCTTGCTCGCGACACTTTTGCAGAGCTTCCTAGCGCTTTCGGGACAGGCATGCTCCGGGATTGCGTTTCCGGCGCGAGAGTGCCTGGGCCGTGATGACACGGTCACGCGAGCATCACGATCTCATCGCGCGGTTTCGGGGACTCGCGAGTCCAGAAGCCGAGCGCCCGCAACCGGTCCCGCCGCGCTTGCCGTTTTCGTTCCCGCTCTCGCTCTTCGCCGTGCAAGCGAAGTTGAAAATAAGCGATGACCGCGAGGTGATAGAGAAACCAAAGAATAGGAATCCAGGGTTCCATGCGTCTATCGGCCGGCCACACCGGCCGTCCCCCCACATCGTAAACAATATAAGCATCTTACATCGCCTTTATCGACGATACCAACGGCTTTCAGGATAACCCTTGACTTTGCGATCCCCTCACGGATACTAGGACCTATGAACTCTTTCATTCTCACCAACCAACTTCTCATCGCCATGCCCGGTCTCGCGGATCCTAACTTCCATAAGACCGTGACTTACGTGTGCGCCCACAGCGATGAAGGCGCGATGGGCATCATTATTAATCGGCCAACCAACATTAATTTGGGCGAGGTGCTTACACAAATGGAGCTTGTGCCCACGAACCCGAAGATCAGTGATCTTCCGGTGTTTCAAGGAGGACCCGTTCACCGCGAGCGCGGTTTTATCATCTATCAACCTATGAGTCACTGGGAATCCATGATCAAGGTCAGCGATGAGTGTGGGGTCGCGACCTCTCGGGATATACTCGAGGCAATCTGCCACGGCAACGGGCCGCAGCAAGCGTTGGTTGCTCTCGGATATGCGGGTTGGGGCGCCGGGCAACTGGAGCGCGAGATGGCGGAAAACGCCTGGCTGAACGGCCCCGCCAATCAGGAGATCTTGTTTGAAATAGCTCCCGAACGGCGCTGGGAGTCGGCGGCCGCCTTGATCGGTGTCGATATCGACCGGCTAGCGCCGGATGCGGGCCACGCATGAATGCCGCCTCGAGCAGCGTGCTCGGCTTCGATTTCGGCACCAAGCGCATCGGTGTGGCGGTGGGACAGACCATCACCCGCACGGCCAATCCGGTCGCAACGGTACGCGCCTCGGATGGCAGGCCGGATTGGTCCGCGATTAACGCCTTGATCGACGCCTGGACGCCCGGTTCGATCGTGGTAGGTATGCCCGTCAACATGGACGGCAGCGAGCACACGCTCGCGCCGGCGGCGTTGCGGTTCGCGGGCCAGCTCGCGGGCCGTTTTGGCCTGCCGGTTTATACGGTGGACGAGCGGCTGTCGTCGTACGAGGCTCGTTCCCGGGAGCCGGAGAGGAAGCGCGGTCCGGTGGATGCGATCGCGGCGCAAGTGATTCTGGAGACGTGGTTCGCAGATCCCGCGCCGCACTCGGAGAGGGACCCACGTGTTGAAAACGGCGATTGCTCATTCTGAAGTCCTGGATCTCATCACCCGGATGGCGGTGGACCTCAAAGCCCGGATGCGGCCCGGAGCCGCGCTGGTCGGGATCCATACGGGGGGGGTCTGGGTGGCCGAACATTTGAACCGCCACTTGGGCCTGCCGGATCCGCTCGGAGAACTCAACATCGCGTTTTATCGCGATGACTTCAGCCATATCGGGATGCATCCGAGCGTACGCCCCTCGACCCTGCCCTTCGATGTGGACGGGCGGCATATCGTACTCGTCGATGACGTCCTGTTTACCGGGCGCACGGTTCGGGCGGGGCTAAATGAGATCTTCGATTACGGCCGTCCGGCGAGCGTGATGCTTGTGGTCTTGGTCGATCGGAGCGGGCGGGAGCTTCCGATTCAACCTGATGTCACTGGCACGACGATGGATCTGCCCACTGGGCAGCACGTCAAGCTCATTGGCCCGGACCCGCTATCGCTGGTAGTCCACAGAGCCGCATGAAGCCGCATCAGATCCAGATTGATGAGCAAGGCCGCCTTAAACACTTTATCAACATCGAAGGACTCCCGCGTGATTTATTAATCGCGATCCTCGATGCCGCGCAGTCCTTTGCCGGTGTCGGAGAGCGCGCGATCAAAAAACTGCCGCTGCTGCGCGGGAAGACCATTGCGAATCTGTTCTTCGAGCCGAGCACGCGCACGCGGACGACCTTTGAGCTGGCGGCTAAGCGGCTCTCGGCCGACGTCCTCAATATCAACGTCCAAAGCTCCGCCACGCGCAAGGGCGAGTCGCTTCTCGACACCTTGCGCACGCTCGAGGCGATGCACTGCGATATGTTTGTCGTGCGCCACCCGATGAGCGGCGCGGCGCAACTCATCGCCTCGCATGTCGCCCCCCACGTCCGGGTGATTAATGCCGGTGATGGCTGCCACGAGCACCCCACCCAGGCGGTGCTCGATTGTTTTACCGTCCGCCGGGTCAAGGGCGATCTCTCCAGTCTGGTCGTCGCCATCGTGGGCGATGTCCTGCACTCGCGCGTGGCGCGATCGGACATCCACGCCTTGAATATTCTCGGGGTGGGGGAACTTCGCGTCGTGGGACCGAAGACCTTGATCCCATCCGGCGTCGATGCGCTCGGCGTGCGAGTGTTTTACGATCTAGAGCCGGGACTCCGCGATGCGGATGTGGTGATCGTGCTTCGCCTGCAAAACGAGCGCATGCAGGGGGCCTTGCTGCCGAGCGCCCACGAGTATTTTCAGACCTATGGCTTGACCACCGCGAAGCTTGCCGCCGCGAGACCCGATGTAACCGTAATGCACCCGGGACCGATCAACCGCGGCGTCGAGATCGACACCGCGGTCGCCGATGGCCCGCATTCGGTCATTCTGCAGCAGGTGAGCCACGGGATCGCGGCGCGCATGGCGATCATGTCGATCGCCATGGGCAGTCAGGCGGCGCCGCGCCGGACACGCTGAGATGCGGTTGCGGATTACAGGCGGCCGCATCCTCGACCCGGCCCAGAATCTCGATCGAATCCATGATCTCTATGTCGCCGCGGGACGGATCGTCGCGATAGGCGATCCGCCCGAGGGGTTTACCGTCGAGCGCGAGATCGATGCGCGCGGTCGCATCGTGTGCCCCGGTTTGGTCGATCTGAGCGCCAGGCTTCGGGAGCCTGGTGAAGAACACAAGGCGACGATCGCCACGGAGACCCGCGCGGCGGCGATGGCGGGTATCACGACCCTCTGCTGTCCTCCCGACACCGATCCCGTCATCGATACGCCCGCGGTGGCCGAACTGATTCACCAGCGCGCCGAGCAAAGCGGCCGCGCACGCGTGGTTTGCCTCGGGGCGCTCACCCACGGGCTCAAAGCGGAGCAATTGGCCGAGATGCGCGCGCTCAAGAGAATCGGCTGCGCCGGGGTAAGCAATGCCTTGTCGCCCATCGCCAATACCGAGGTCCTGCGGCGTGCGATGGAATACGCCGCGACCTGTGATTTAACCCTGTTCCTGCACCCGGAGGACCCGTGGCTCTCACAAGGGGTAATGCACGAAGGGCCGATCAGCACGCGGCTCGGTTTACCAGCGGTTCCGGAAACCGCGGAGACGATCGCGCTCAGCCGCGATCTCCTGCTGCTCGAACAAACGGGCGTACGCGCCCATTTCTGCCGCCTATCGGCGCGGCGCTCCGTTGAAATCATCAAAGCCGCTAAGGACCGGGGTCTGCGGATTAGCGCCGATGTGAGCGCCCACCACTTGCATCTGATCGATGTCGATGTGGGCGACTACGACAGCAGATGTCACGTGCGACCGCCGCTGCGATCCCCGCGCGATCGCGATGGCCTCCGCGAGGGGATCAAGGACGGAGTGATTAGCGCGATCTGTTCGGATCACCAGCCTCACGATCGGGATGCAAAGGATGCCCCGTTCGAGGCGACCGAGCCCGGTATCTCGGCGCTCCAGTCGTTGTTGCCCTTGACACTGGCCTTGGTGGACGACGAGGTTTTGAATCTTCCCCGAGCGCTAGCCGCAATCACCTGCCATCCCGCGCGTATTCTCGGGATCGAGGCGGGGACACTGCGCGTCGGCGCGGGCGCCGATATTTGCATCTTTGACCCCGAGGCGCACTGGACATTGACCGAAGAGAACATCGCCAGCGCCGGTAAGAATACGCCCTTCAAGGGGTGGGATTTCAAGGGCAAGGTCATGCACACTCTCTTCGGTGGAAAGCTGGTGTACACGGAAGCGAGCCGATGAACGCTACGCGGGGAACGCTATTCGTCGAAGATGCGGAAGTCATCAGCCACGAAACGCACGCGGGTGGTCAGCACCTATTGAGGCTTTTATCGCCGCAAACCGCCGCCCGCGCCCAACCGGGCAACTTCATTCACATCCAGTGTGATGCGGCGATCCTGATGCGGCGTCCCATGTCCATCATGCGGGCCGAGCGGCGCCAGGGACAGATCGATATCCTGTACAAGATCCACGGCCTTGGGACCGAGCTGCTGGCCAAAAAACGCCCCGGCGAAGTCCTGAATCTCGTGGGCCCGATCGGCGTCCCGTTCAAGTTGAGCGGCTATCGCCCGCGGCCGCTGCTGATCGGAGGGGGCGTCGGGATCCCGCCCATGATTTTCTTGAGCGAGCACATGAAGGGTCAAGGGGCTCGCGTCAAGCCGCTCATCCTCATGGGGTCCGAGGTCCCGTTTCCGTTCCGGCCGCGTCCGTCGCAGTTCCTGGTTCCGGGACTACCGGCGGAGGTGATCGCGGCGATGCCGCTCATGGAAGATTGGAGTTTCCCGAGCCGTTTGGCGAGCCTGAAAAGCCTGCCCGGTTGCTTTGAGGGCTATGTCACCGATCTCGCCCGCTATTGGCTCGACGCTCTCGATGCCGGCCAACGCGCGGACGTCGAGGTCTTCGCCTGCGGACCGACCGCGATGCTGCGCTCCGTGATCGCGCTGGTCCGGGAGTATCGGCTTCCTTGTCAGGTATCGCTCGAGGAGTACATGGCCTGCGCCGTCGGCGGGTGCGCAGGCTGTAACGTTCGCATCAACACAACGAACGGCCCGGCGATGAAGCGTGTGTGCGTCGATGGGCCGGTCTTCGACGCCGCCAGCGTGGATTTCTGATGGACGCACCAAAACGCCGTAAGTCGTCTTGTTCAACATTCAAGACGTTAGTATCTAGCTTGCCCAGTCCGGTGCAGGAGGCCTGCCTGGATAAAAGTGCACCGGCTTCATGGCCAACGTACAACCTCATAGCTTGCGTCTCATGCTCCGGTCAAACGTTCGGGGGGAGAGGTGGCCTTTCACGTCGCAGTCAGCTCCGCCTCTAGTGGCTTGTCCTTCCTAAACCGGCTCACGCCAAGGATGCTGAAACCGAGCACATTACCTTGCATATCGACCCGTTCCATCACGGCATCGTGGGCGGTTTCTTTCATATAGCCCGCTCCCTCGCGGAACTGGACTTCGAGGTAATCCGCTTCCGCGTCGAACCACACTTTTACTTTCTCGGCCACAGGTTTTCTCCAGCTTTCGGTTTGTCGGTCAGGTAGGCGGTGATCACAAAGGCATCGTTCGTGACGTACTTAACCACAACGCACAACCACTTGCCATCCACCAATGTCTTTGCGTAGAACGCATAAAACAACCGTACGGCTTCGTCCGAGCGCGACCGCCGAACAAACTGCGGCTTTTGCATCACCCGCTCGATTTCCTGTTCCATACCCTGCATTTCGGGATGGTCCAAAATGTGGCCAAGCCGTTCGTCCGTAAGCCGCACCTTGTTTCCGAAGCAGTCCTCCAGAATCTTCATTCTCCCCGCTCTCCGCATCGCGGCCCATGCGGTACTTGATGTCGTCAAATCAGCAGCGGTCTCAGCTCGTCACCGCGTAATCGACACCACGCCGGTTCTCCACACGCTGGGAAGCATTCAGCACTTCCAGGCCGACGATATTGCCCTCCTTGTCGTAGTCGAGGATCACGCCGGGTTTGTCCTCATCACTCTCTTCGATAGCCACGTCGCGGAAAACAATCCGGAGCACGTCCACTTCAGGGTCGTAGGTCACTTTCATGCTGTCCTCCAGTATTTCTCAATCTTATCCGTCCGGTAGATCCAGTTCTTTTTCCGCAAAGAGGTAGTACGGAGAGTGGTCTTATGCAAGCTCGAACACGTCCAATGGGACGGTCCTGGCGGGGCGGCCCGCGCCATGGACCAGCAGGCGAATGCGCTCGGTGGTCTCGCGCGAGAATGCCGCCTCTCCGCAACGCATACAGATCCGTGCTGGAATATGCTCCACCAACACGCGGCGGCCATCCACTTCCAGCACTTCGCTCACGAACTCGTCCCTGGCGGTTTCGCCGCCGCAGATATAGCATTTAAACGTTGACATGGTTACCTTCGTTCTCGAAACTCGGCCCACTCGGGCCGGATCCGGTTCATACAGTGTAATGATTCTTGTCGTCTCCCAGTCGGCCGCCGATACCTGAATATGCAAAGGGCGCTCAGCAGATGTAAGGCCCAGTAACAACACGCGATTACATCGTTTCAACGATACGGTTACGTCAGAATCACTGAAGGTGTCATGCTATTGCTAATTCGTCATTCCAGCGCAAGCTGGAATCCAGGCTTTTTACTCTGCTTGTGGATGCCAGCTTTCCATCCTCGGGGCGCCAAGCAGGGCCCGTCCCTGGCCCTGGCTTTCGCTGGCATGACGGGAACATTAACTGAAACGCATTACTAGGTGAATACTTGTCCTCTCGATACTCCTCGATGATCTCCGCTCGCGCGCCCGCGGTACGGATCTCCTGCTCGCTGATGTTGCGTTCGACCGCGCGCATGAAGGTGTGCCGGCTGAAGTCGAACCCGCCGGCAGCCAACTGCTGCTGGATCCGGGCGAGCGTTTTCATTCGTCCCTGCCCCGCATCGTGGTTTTTCTCCCTCTCCCTCCGGGAGAGGGTTGGGGTGAGGGGGATCAAAATCATCGACGAAAGCGTTTGATTTGATTCCCCTCATCCTATCCTTCTCCCTGAGGGAGAAGGGACTCCCAGACTTTGCTGAAGTGGTTCCGTACAGCATTGGATATGTGAGAATCTAGTGATCTTGTCCTCCTAGTCCACGGCCGCTTCCACGTTCGGCAGTTTCATTCGTTCTCCTCCGCGCTGCGGCCCATGCGGTACTTGATGTCGTAATTGATGATGAAGTCCAGTTTCTCCTCGGTGAAGCCGTAGTGGCGGGCGAGCACTTGGTCGATTTCGTCGATGATGGGCTTGCTCACCTTGGGATAAATGCACTGCACAGTCAAAGTGTCATGCTGAAAGCGCATCCTGCGATCCACGGAGTTCCGATCCAATTCCTCCATCAGGGCATTCGCAAGGTTCAGTAGAGATTTCCGCGCTTGGCTTCCCGCGAGAGCGTCCAAGTCGATGAGAAACGCATCGACCTCGTTTGTTTACGTGGCGGCAGTCAGAGAAAACCGTCACGAACCAGTAAAACAGGTTTGCGTTTAAGCAGCAAAGAGCCAGTTCTGCATGATCCTGATTCTCGAACCGCAACGCCTTGAACTCTGAGGGAGGGCGCCGTTGCCCTTTCCTATCCACGACGCGCGGCTCGAAGTCAAGAACCTGCAGAAAGTAACCTACCTTGAGTAGAACACTACATGTTGGCCCGTACGTAAATAGAACACGCTCAGATGTCTTTGCTGTCTTGCCAGTTTGTTGATGACTGAGTGCTCTAGCTCCGGGCATAGCTTGGGGAGAGTGCTTTCCACCAGCTGTGGCGCAGTATTTGTGAGCTGTAGTTTGCCAAATAAGGTTTGCCGTTCATCAGCCATCCACTTGCTGTAGCGCGTCGAAAAGCGCTTCGCTGCGCGCACAGGTAGGCCTAAGAGATGGATGGTCAGCCGAATGCTCCAGACCATCGAACAGGCGCGAAGGACGGTCATCATAGCAGCTTATCATGGTACGGGATCCCCATAACGCGGCGTTATCATCCAAGGTGTGCCGGGCACGGCGAGCGATGCGAGCGGCTGGGCTCGGCGTCCCCGAGCGGAATCAATCAGGCCAACGCCAAGACACACCGTCCAGTCGTCCGGCACACTTTCTGGGCGTGGTTTCGGTAAAAACTTCCCATAGCCACCGGCAGTTATTACCGGCGCGCGCTGCGTCAGAGAAGCTCATTAAGGATGGGGCGAGCATTTAAGCCCTTAAAAACGAAAGCCTTAACATCAATGCGAGATGCTTGGCACTTGGGTTGCCGAAGTTTGCGTATGGCTTGCGCGCGACAACCCGAGGGTTGAGACATGTTAAATGCTGATCCCATCAAGGCCACCGAGGAACAGAGATCCCAGTTCAGCCTCTTCGGCAGTTGGACGATTGACGCGTTGGTGTTGGGCGGTACGCTTGGGTTGGCGTTTCTCGGCGTGGCCATCACCTATGTCAATACGGACCTGAGCTACCTGTACTGGCTCACGATGGTTCCGGTGTTCGGCACCCTTTGTTTCATTGCTCAGTGGTCGCGTCGCCGGGACACCGAGGTCAAATGGCCCAGGTTATTGCTCACCCAGGTATTGCACTGGGGCGGGCTCCTGCTCGCTGTGGAGTTGGCTTACACGCTACTGAGCGCCGGCAATATCCCTCGCCATACCACCGGCATGGTAACGCTGCTCCTGTTTGCGCTAGTGACTTTTCTCTATGGGGTACACCTGGATCGCCGATTCCTGGGCGTAGGGGTGTTTCTCGGCCTCAGCTACGTGGTCATGAGCTACCTGGCGGCATACATCTGGATCTTGCTGATCATCGCCGCGCTCATGGTGACGGTTGCGATCTTCATGACGAAGCGACTCTATTCGCAGCGGGCCGCGACCGGTCCGGTGACCCGCGACGTACCAGCCACTCCAAACGTTACAAGCGATACGACGGAGTAACTCGGGGGTGTAAGTGTATGAAGACGACATTTACTGAGCGGATGGATCTACCGTCAATCTGCGCCATGCTGGTCGCCATTGGCGGTTGTGTCGGGGCACCACCCACGGATACCGTTTCACCCGCGGAGGTTGCCGTCAATCGGGCCATCGAGGTAAAGGCCGGGGAGTACGCACCGCTCGAGCTGCGTCTGGCTCAGGAAAGCCTCGAGGGTGCCAGGCAGGCGATGAACGACGAGGACTACGAGCAGGCCCATCGGTTGGCCGAGACGGCACTGGTGGACGCGCAGTTGGCAGAGGCCAAGGCACAATCGGAGGCTGCCCGGAAACAGGCACAAGAGATCCAGTCCACTATCGATACGTTGCGCCAAGAAGCCGAGCAGCGGGTTAGGTGACGGACCGGCGCATCTCCATCAGAGGCTAAGTCCATGGCACTTTTTACTGACGATATATCCGCTAAATCGGTGCGAGTCCTGGCCCTGGGGATGTGTGCCTTGTGCGCCGCCTGTGCCGGTCCCAACCTGGCCTTGCAGCAGGCGCAACAAGAGTATGCGTCCGCCCGGCAAGACCCGGAGGTGGCTAAGAACGCCTCGGTGGCGCTGCATGAGGCAAAGCAGGCCCTCGACCAGGCCGGGCAAGCCGGCGAGGAGGAAGAGATCGAGCACCATGCCTATATCGCCCGTAAGCGGGTCGGGATCGCGCGCGCGGAGGCAGAGAGGAAAATCGCGGAGGCTCGCGCCGAGCAACTCCTCAAGGAGCGCGGGCAAGTGGTGCTGGACGCCCGTACCCGGCAGGTGGAAGAAGCGACGGCGCGGGCCCTGGCGTTGCAAGAAGAGCTCGCTGCGCTCCAGGCCAAGCAGACCGAGCGCGGTCTTGTGCTCACACTCGGCGATGTGCTCTTCGAATATGACAGAGCGAGCCTGAAGCCTGGGGCCCAACAGAATCTGTATCGCTTGGTCACGTTCCTCAATGAGCACCCGGATCAGAATGTCCTGATCGAAGGGCACACGGACAGCAAGGGCTCCGATTCCTATAATCTAGACCTCTCGCAACGCCGTGCCCAGGCAGTGCAGGACTTTTTGCTGAGGAATGGGATCGGTGGCGAGCGGATCGCTGCACACGGTTATGGCAAGGCCTATCCGGTCGCCTCGAACGAAACCGTAGCCGGCCGCCAGCAAAATCGGCGCGTGGAGATTGTGATCTCCGAACATCCCCGGCAGGTCGAACTCATCCGAGCGGAATAAGGTCATTGGCCGCTCCTTTGCCGCATTCGATAGGAGCTTTCTCATGTATACGTCCCTTGAGCCAATGCTCGCCTTTGTGGTCGGGATCTTGATCTTGCTCGTGCCTGGGTTTTTAGGCCTGATGGCCAAGTAGCAATGCGCGGCTGCAATGAGCTACAAGAAACTATCCGATCTCCCTAGATCTCTCCGGCACGAGTTTCCTCGACGCGCGCAAGAGATCTACCGGGCTGCCTATAATCGCGCTTACGAGGTTTGCATGGCCTCGGAAGATCTCCACGACGATCAAGCGATAGCAGAGACTGCCCATAAGGCGGCTCTATTAGCGGTCGAGATGGAATATGAGAAGGATGAGCAGGGCCGCTGGCGACGAGCACCGATAAGCGAACACATGGACAAGGAAAAGATCCCCCCACCCAGGTAGCTTCTGAGCCTAGGGAATGCTTTTCTCATGCCGATTGGTTCCGTTGCAAGAGGCTAACTTGAACAATAGCCAGTGTGTTCGTGCCGCCGCTCGCCGTCAAAGTTACCTACCCATCGATAGTTCTTACATACGGCGACCGCTTCATACAATCGGCTGCTATCAAGCGCAAGAATAAATCTTTAATGTTTAAGACTTATCATCGTACGGGTCATGCGGCGCGGAGCTTGCCTATCCGGCTGTACATGACAAGCGGAATGCTGTGTCTCGGCAGCGAACCTACACGCGTTGAATGAACGCGTCCCGCGCTTGAACGCATAGTACATTGGGAGACTGCGATGAAACTAGACATACATACAGGTAAAATTAAACGCCAGCGGCTGCAGCTACGCCAGGCGATACGGAAATTGAAGCGGTGGGGCGACGAACCGGAGGATGCGGACTCGGACATCGCCCCGCTACGTGAGTGCTATCAATATACCGTCGGTGAAGGCAACGAGGATAACTATCTTCTTAACTGAGCATATTCCGGACGGTGCGCCCCAAGGGCGATGCGATGGCGAGGTGCTCGCTCGCGCTGTTCCACTTGGAGGAAGAGAGGAAGGGTAGGGAAAAGGTGGCCCCGATGGTTGTACAATGCTACTCTTAGAAATGGGCCTTTCGCACATAGCCGATAAACGCTGTAATCGCGACCAAAGGGGAGACCACGATGAGTGAAATTATGTTGATAGTCTTAGGCGCCGCGGTGATGTATTTTTTCGATCCGGCGTCCGGAAGACAGCGCCGCGGGTGGCTACGCGACCAATGGGACCGTGTGGCCAAGAAGGGCGTGGCGGCGGCCCCAACCACGGCAACGGCCCCGCGTTACACGGCGGCGGAGCAATCCGTCGCCGAGCCAACACCCTCGGACAGGGCTGCGGCGCCGCCTACCGATGAGGCCTTAGGCGCTCGCCGGCAGGGTGGCGAGATCGCCGAGGAACCGGGAGATGCCGCGAAGAACGTCCAGCCCTGAGCGCTGGCCCGAAATCGCTGCAAGCATGAATAGACACGTTTTTCGTCACGCGTAGCGCCGTCTAGCATCCAGGGGGGTCACCATGAAAGTAGGCGCCTTAATCGGCTTGGCTATGCTAGTCGTGCTGCGGGCGCATGCTGAAGAAATCGGGTGCGTCTCGACCACCTTCAGGTTCGTCGGCGCCAACGATAAAGTCTGTGTCGAAGCCTTCGATGACCCCAAGATCCCCGGGGTTTCCTGTCATATCAGTCAGGCTAGAACCGGGGGCATCAAAGGACCTCTTGGGTTCGCGGAGGACCCCTCCCGGTTTGCGATCGCGTGCCGTCAAACCGGCCCTATTGTCCTGCCGGAGAAGATATCGGACGAACAACAGGTCTTCAGTGCCGATACCTCCATTTTGTTCAAAGAGACGCAGGTCCACCGCATGTACGATCGTAAACGCAACACCCTGGTGTACACCGCCATCAGCACCAAAATCATCGAGGGATCGCCGATGAACTCGATCTCGACGGTGCCTATCGTGCGCTGGAGCGGCGCAGGGGCACGGTAAACGGTAATAAGGGGACTTCCGCGGCTCCTTACTGTGCCTTCGGCGAGTGACTCAGAAATAAAAGTGCAATCCCGGGCCAAAGTATTCGATGTCGCGGTCATAGAATTGTCCGTTCGGCGAGCGCCCGTTGAAATACTCCATCACCAGCTGCAAACGCCGGGCGGCGAGCCATTCGCTACGAACTTCAACACCGGCGCGCGCCGAATAGTTGACCCCCCAATCCGATTCCTCAAACGACTGAACATCGAGCGCCACGATCGGATAGAGGAGATTAGAGTAGATCGGGTCCGGGCTCGTGATCTCGAGGCCGCCTTGCACCATCCAGGGATCGAGATCCGGTTCGCTGTCGAAGATCGCGCCGCCTCCCGCATAGAACCGGAGCCAGTCCCACGGTTTCACGGACAGCCTGAGGTCCGCGCCCTCGTAGGAGAGATTGATCCGATCAACGGGTTCGGGTTTCCGCAGCAGGAATTCATCGCCCAGATGCGAGCTTTGGTGGAAAACCCGAACCTGTGCCGAGAGCGGCCCATAGCGCGCACTGATCGGCAGCCCCACGAAGAAGTCGGAATTGATCAGATCGGAGGAGTCCGCGTTGAGGTCAAATATCGAGAATACCCCCGCTTGGAGCCCGGCCTGCCAATCGATGCCTAAACCACGCCAGCCATAAAACGGTATGGCGGCGCCGAAATTCGGGGCGCCCACGGTCCCGAGCTCCTCGTCACCCTGGTAGAAATGAAGGCTCGCCGAAAAACGCGGCCAGCGCGGATCGGCGATCAAGGGGTCGAAGATCGCCGCCCGCGGGAGCCATCCCGTGGTTTCCGAAAGAGTAGCGCTCGGCGGCGGTGTCGGTTTGGCCGAAGAGGATACGCTGCGCGCTTCCGCCGGTGCTCCGACCAGCTCGACCTCTAGGCCGTCGATGGCGCGCAGCGAGGCGAGCACCTCTCCTGTATCCTGTCCCTGGAGATCGGCGCTCTGCAATCGCAGCTTTCCGTTTTCGACCTGGAGATCACGGGACAGCAAACCGAAGCCGGTCTCGAGAACGGCCGCCGCGTAACCCGCAAGATAGCGATCATCGGGAGCGGCCCTCGCCGTGAGCGCGATCACCGATAGGAT
This sequence comes from Pseudomonadota bacterium, assembly GCA_030859565.1. Classification (NCBI taxonomy): domain Bacteria; kingdom Pseudomonadati; phylum Pseudomonadota; species Pseudomonadota bacterium. Next base: position 7,417 of record JALZJW010000065.1, on the reverse strand, counting down.
CAAGGCGGCAATTGCAAGGATGATGGTGTTAGTTCGCGTAATAGTCATGCATTTCACCTTACTCAAGAATGGGCCTGGGAAAGCGAACTGCTGCGCACTCCGTACTGCCGCAGGCGGTTATAAAAGCGTCTTCACGCTCGCGCCGCTCGCGCAGCGGCGGCAGATGGAGCGGAAAGATCTTCCCGCAGCTTGCCTTGGGTGACGGCTTTCTCGGGAATGCGGTTGGTCGCGGCGATCACGCGTACATCGATCTCGATGAACTTGGGGTACAGGAAGTATAAACCATCTCTCTGGTGAGTCGAAGCGTGAGAACCGGGGCCCATCAGGCAGCGCCCGCCGCCGGAGGTTGCCCTGCCGGTGAGCGGATCGCGACCTGCGATCTTCGAGGTGTTTCCAATGCTGGTTTGACGTCGGCACGACAGTTCCCCTGCCGGAGTCATGGACGACTCGGCATCCGCGCCGAGAGGGTGAGGAGAAGAGCCTGATCCGTCAGGGCCAGCTTAGGGAGTGAGGGCATCGCGTCGCGGAAGGGTTGCGGACGCGGTCTTTGCCGCACCGCTGACGACCTGGTGGACAAATCCAAGTTTTTCGACCGCCTTCGGCGAGAGGACGAACGGATACAGATCCGGCTGGCCCATACTGCGGTTGATGCTGTTGATCGCATAGGTCAGCGGCAACCAGCTCGCCACCATCGTATCGATGGACTGCGGCCGGTAGTCCGTGACCCCGCTCGGCGTCTCCGCACGGCGATTACAACTCCGAGACGCGTTCGCCCATATCCACGGGCGTAGCTCGCCGCTTCCTCTCTCTTGAGCGCTAGGACGACTCCGGCCAGCGAGGTCTCGCTGCAATAAAAAGCCTAGCGCGCAGCAATGCAGGCGGCCAAGAAAGTTCAAACATGGCCCATGTGCCTGCGCGAAGGTTGTTTAGTAATAGTCAGAAGCTTAGCTTGATCACGCAAAACCATTGCTCTATTGATCCTGGTAGTATTTTCAGGGCGATGCATAACTTGCTGATCCGCTATCATGGGGCAATGACCCTTATCAAAGCCGGGCGCAGTTTCGAGACGCCCTTTCGGAACGTCAAGGATGAACTGCTGGTTGTCCGCATCCAGTATCAGGGCGTTCCACGGAATCGCGAAAAGCTTGTCTCCCGTATTACCGAGAACGCCCCCGAAAGACAGGACAGCGTAGCCCACGCTGCCGCTCGGCACGTCAATCATGATGTCCTGGATCTCGCCGAGGGTCTCGCCCTGGCGGTTGACGACGGGATCGCCCGCTAGCGTGTCGGCGGCCATCAGTTGAGGTCCAGGCCCACCGTTATTGGCGTGCCCGCCTATGATCTTCGCACCACCTGTACGCGCGCCTGAAGTCCCGGTGGTCGCCGTTGCCCTGGGGCTGGCTCTCAGCTTCTCGCCCGTGGCATCCCCGATTTTGGAACTTGGTCTGTCGATGCTCATACATGTTCCTCCGGTCAATGATTAAACAAGTCGAAAACGACGGATAGCAGTCCCCGCATCTATTCGTAGTAGTTTTCTTGATATACCCAATGGTTTCTCCTCACAACGCCGTAACGGCATAGGACGCGAAGAGCTGGCCCGGGCTCGCCTCACCCGGTGCGTCGTAGTATAAGGAGTGTAATTGGACGTCCGCAGGCGGATAAAGCCGCTGTCCTTCCACTAGAGTATCGTAAGACTCGCTCCCTAGGAGCCGATGCACCTGCGTCAGGTAGAGTCGATCGAGTACCCGGTCGGACAGCAAAGTTGCCAGCACTTTGGGTCCCCCCGTCGAATAAATGAGATTCAAACCCTCCCCGCGCAGGGCCTCGATCAAGGCTTGACCCCGCACACGCCTGCCTTGGCCGGCGACCATCACCCTGGCGCCCTGGGCTTCGATCGCACGTATCCGGGCCGCATCGACGTCGGATCCTGTCGCGATATAGACCCGGCCGTGACGGCCAATCAGGAACTCCATGAGGGGAATATCGAGGCTTGCACTCAAGACCACAACCGCCGGTTGCGCCGCAAGGCCTTGGGCCTGGCGCCAATCGCGTAGATCCTGATACGCCGGTTCCTCACTCAGAGGCAAGATAGCCTGGGCATCGCCTCTGGCGAACTGCCGCACATACCGTCCGGTGGTGAGCAACACGTCCGCCTGGGCGGCCAGTTCCTCGAAGAGACGCCAGTCGCGAGCATTGGCGATTTCGCCCGGCACCACCGCGGTGCCCGTCCGAGGACATTCTAATGCGATCCGGCCATCGAGGCTGGCGATGAAGTTGGTATAGACAAACGCCCGTGAAGGGTCTCGGACTGCACGAAGATTGTGGTTTAAATAAAGCCGCTCCAACGGCACCGTTTCAACAGGCGCGGGGAATAGTTTCATCACGGTCATCTGCAACCGCCCTTTCTCCCGGAAGACGGGAACGCTTTCGGCCTCGATGGAAAATCCGGACGCGCGTCTTCGCACCCTTCACTGATCGGTTGCCCGTCCCCTCCGGACTAGACGCCTGCCATTAACGAGGCTCTTCGACGATGGCGGACGGTGTCTGCATGGTGGCTTCGCTTTCAACCTCACCCTGGGTGCGAGGTTTTGCGCTGGAAGCGCCGCCCCACTCCTCGCATCCCGCCAGTAACAGCGTTCCCAGCGCGAACAGGGTAATCATAATCCGGTTCATAGCATGTTTCCTTATAACATTAGTCATGAAGTAACGTTGGATTTGAACTTTCCGGCTTCCGCCCGCGAGTCAGCGGGAAGGCAACTGGGGTGACTCGCGGGCAGGTTTCGCGCGGCTGCGGACAGGCGACCCTGCCTGAGCCGGGGAGCTATTGAATCGTTGCTCGGCTCCCCGCTTCCAGAGCCTAGCTTCCAGGGGTTAGTGACATTTTCCCAGATTCTATAACCGCGTACTCATCCTCGCTGAGTTCACCATCAGCGTTAGTGTCCACCTTGGGGAACGCCGCGGTCAGACCAGGCACTTCCGCCGCTTCCTCTGCGGTGATGCCGCCGCTCTTGTCTTTGTCTACTGCAGCGAATGGAGGCACCGGAGACGCCGCCCCTTCCGTCGCGGGCATAGTTTCCTCTATAGCCCCAGCCCCTTCCGAAGGCACGTCCTCCGCCGCCCAGGCGGCGCCCGAAAGTAAAGCCGCGAACACTAAGCTTAAATAACTTGATAGCTTCATTCTGAACCTCCTTACTTAGGCATTGTTGTGGATCCCAGGATCCCTGGTAACAGGGCCATGGTAGTCCAGATCAGACAAGGCCCGTGCCACACCCATGGTTAGTCGATTAACAATAAATATGTCAATAAGATAAGACTATACCTCGCACGAAAAGGAACCCCGCCATTGTTAGTGCGCCGGTAAGATATACATCGCCAAAGCAAAACCTACTTGCAAAACTTACTTACACAGTCTTTCGCGCACGGCCCTCCGCAGAACGCTACCTTCAGCGCTTACGCGCGAGCGTGAGCCCGTCGGCCACCGGGATCATGCTCAAATCCACGCGCGAATCCTCCTTGAGATGGAGGTTGAAACGGCGGATCGCCTCGGTCGCTGGGTCCTGCGCGCCTGGGTCCGCCACCCGGCCGCCCCAGAGAACGTTGTCCACGAGGATGAGCCCGCCGGGCCGCAGGAGCCGGAGGCTAAGCTCGTAATAATCGATATAGGATTCTTTATCCGCGTCGATGAAGGCGTAATCGAAGGTGCCCGCGGCGCCCTCAGCCAGGAGTTGTTGCAGAGTCTCGACAGCGGGTGCCAGGCGTAATTCGATCTTGCCGGCGATCCCCGCCTCGCGCCAGTAGCGCTCGGCGACGGAGGTCCATTGCGGGTTGACGTCACAGGCAATAAGCTGTCCATCAGGCGGTAAACCGAGGGCCACGCAAAGTGAGCTGTAACCCGTGAAGACGCCGATCTCGATGGCCTTTTTAACGCCAAGTAAACGCACCAACAGTGTCACGAACTGCCCCTGCTCGGGGGCGATCTGCATGTTGGCTTCCGGGTATGACGCCGTCTCCACGCGTAAGCGCTCAAGAACCTCGGGTTCCCGGGAGGAGACGGAGAGCAGATAGGCATAGAGCGCGTCGCTCAAGCGGATGGTTTTGTTGGTCATGACACGGCCCCGGTTATGCAAGCTACATGATCATACGTTAACCTAAAGTCATGCCAAAAGAACTTAAAGAACTTACCGCCATGAAAAATCTCGGCCCGCGTTCGAACCGCGATCCCTGGACGGTTTTGCAACTGACGGACCCCCATCTCTATGCGGATCCAGGCGGCCTTTACGACGGTTTGAATACCTCGGAATCGCTGCGCGCGGTATTGACCTTGGCACAAGCAAGGCAGTGGCCGCCCGACGCGCTGGTGCTGACCGGTGATCTGAGCCAAGATGGTAGCCGAGCCGCCTATGCCCGGCTGCGTGAATGCATCGGGGGCTTGGGAGTCCCGGTATATTGCTTGCCCGGAAACCACGACGATAAGGGCGCGATGTGCCAAGTGCTTCCGGGCAGCAACATCCACGCGGTCGACCATGCGCAGGTCGGGGAGTGGCGCTGCGTTTTTCTTGACACCGCCGTGGCCGGCCGAGAACACGGCCATTTGAGCGCCGAGCAAATCGCCCGTCTCGATGAGCGATTGTCGGCCGAGACGGGGCATCCGGCCTTGGTGTTCATGCACCATCATCCGGTCGCGATCGGGAGCCTGTGGATGGACGAGATAGGGGTGGATAATCCCGCGGCCTTCTTTGAAGTACTCGACCGCCATACGCAGGTACGCGCGGTGCTCTGGGGCCACATCCACCAAGAGTTCGCGGCGCTGCGAGAGGGCGTGCAGCTTCTTGGAACCCCCTCCACTTGCGTGCAGTTTACGCCGCGGACCGATCGTCACCAGCGCGATACGCTGAGCCCCGGCTACCGTTGGCTACGGCTGTGGCGCGACGGACGGCTGGAGACGGGTATCGAGCGTTTGGAGCACTAGCGACCGGCCAAGACTAGCATGCGCTAATCCTCGGCATCACCCTTTAGGCTCCGCGATGCGATCTCTTAGATAGACCGGCAACGCCTGCTCCGCCGCCACGATATCCCCCTGACGAAAAGCATGGGCGCCGAGCAGGGCGATGTCACGGGCGGAAGGATACTGATGCGGGTCCGCACCGTGAAGCCGTTCTCCAAGCCGCTTCCGCAACGCCTCACCGTGATCCGACCACCCGCTGCCCACTCCGAACCAGGTCCCCGTTTCGGGGAGGGGGACGGCCGCCGGGCGAGCCACGCATTCGGGCTGTGTAGCGCACATGATTCCCGAGGCGTCGAGCTCATAGATCCCCCAATAGACTTCGCCCATACGAGCATCGATTACGCTCAGCACTTGTCGCGATCCCGTTTGTCTATGTGCGCCTTGCGCGAGCGCCGCCAGAGTGGAGACCGGCGCGACGCCGAGATCGGCGCCCAGGGCCAGCCCTTGAATCACACCGGAAGCGATGCGAACCCCGGTAAAAGAGCCCGGTCCGCGGCCGAAAGCGAGCCCCGCGAGCGAGGTCAGCGTCAATCCGGCCTCGCGAAACAGCTCGTCGATCATGCGCAGGATCAGCTCGCTGTGGCGCCGGGGCGCGATCTCGAAGCGCTCCCGCACCTCATCGCCCAGGAGAAGCGCCGCGGAACAGGCTTCGGTCGAGGTGTCGATGGCGAGGATCTTGAGGCGCATGGTGTTGCTGCGGGAATTGCCGATGGCTACAGTATGCCAAACCAAGACCGGTTTCAAAAACGCGCCCCTCGCCCTTTTCCGCCTCTTTCCCGTCGGCGGCGATCAGTACGCAACGATCCCCCGAGGGATCCCTTAAATAAAACACACGCATCCCTGACAGACGGGGTGTCCCGTACCGTGCTAACCTTGCTAGTTAGCCCGCGTGGCAGTTGCCCAAGGCGTTTGAACGCGAAGGGTCCCTCCTTGCCAAACATATGACTGAGTTGCCGTTTTGTTTCTCTCGTCATGCTGACACAGAGAGGCAGGTGCCTGCCTTTATCAATCCCGGAATGGAGTGACAAAGATCCCGAGTTCGGCTCGAACTCGCACACCCTTGAACCACCGCGAACCAGCGGCTAAATCAGGATTAGGTTCGTATGGTTAACGGCATTCTGGTCTTATCTCTCCGCCGGCTGGTTTATCCAACAGGCGAATCGTCCTGGGTATGCTGCGTTACGCTATATCGCGCAGGTTAAGGCTGGAGCTGGCGTTAGCAACGCCCGTCGTGATGGGGCAGGATGGCCGTTCTTTCAACGCGGATGGCATTCGCTGGTCCACCGGCTTCGACGTTTGTGCGGGCGAATAACTCGAACCGATGCGCTTCGTTCCTCAGCGGATTCTGTCATAGCTTCGTCAAGCCCCCTCGCGCGACTTGACAGGGATGCGGTACATGCGCATGCTTTCCATAGAATCATGGCTATGCCATGGAGTCGATGATGCGGAAACCAAAGAACCTATCTCTCGAACCGGATGCGATCGAACGCGGGCAGCGTTTACGGACGACTGCATGGGAAGAACCTCTCGCAACTCGTCAACGACTTTCTCCGCGCCCTACCGTTGGAACCGGCAACCACGCGGGAGATCTCGCCTCTGGTCCGGCGCCTCCGCGGAGTCGCCACCGGTGGGCGGACAGGCCGCGAGGAATATCGGGGGCACTTGGCACGGAAGTATGGAGGGCGCTGATCGGGTGCCGGGAACCCCGGTCCTCGGGAGTCACCGCGCGGCGCCTGCCTCGGGGCCCTCGTGACGGTCCGTGCTGCGCCGGCTATCCCCAAACTTCTCATCGACACGAACGTCGTGCTCGACGTAATACTCGAGCGAAAGCCATGGGTAGAAGACGCGACGGCACTCCTCGACGCCATCGCGAAAGGCCGTGCCGAGGGCCACATCGCAGGCCACACCGTCACGACTGTCTACTACATCGTGGAGCGGGAACGAAATCGCTCCGTAGCGCCGCCCGCCATTAATGACCTCTTGCAGTTGCTGAACGGGGTGCCGCTCGGCAGCGCCGACTTCCAGCGCGCTCTTGGCCTCGGTCTTCGGGATTACGAAGACGGTGTCCAGGCCGCTGCCGGCCTTCAGGTCGGGGTCGACTACCGGGTGACGCGCAACGCGAAGGACTTCAAGGGTGCGCCGGTGATGCCACGCTCGCCGGAAGAGATCCTGGGACTCTTAGGCTCCCGGCAGACGCCCTAGCCCGAGTAGATCTCGACAGGGCGGAACGCCGAAGGTGGTTCCGCCGAAAGATTTGCCATGTGGCGGATCGCCCTGACGGACATCCGCCCTGTCATAGCTTTGTCAAGCGCCTTTTTTTCTCTTAGTTATTCCCCATACCGAATCTTTCACACTTGATTTTATCGAAAAGCAAGTATGCTTGAGGGCATGGACAGAGTGTATTGATTCGTG
>JALZJW010000064.1 GCA_030859565.1 Pseudomonadota bacterium | reverse complement strand
CGACTTGCTGCGGCCCGTGCGCATCGGAAAACCATGAATCAGCAGCGATTGACCCAGGCAGCCTGAGCAGTGAAAGTCTCCCTTCTTCGCCTAAACATTTTGTCCAAGTTGACGTGAAGCGCGACAGGACACACGAGCAACTCTCGGCAATCTGGGCGAAAACGACTGCGGTCGCGCGTAATGACCAGAACGAATGGCGCAAGGATGCGTGTGGTGCCTGGATCGGTTGGTGAGGGTTCGGACTGGCTTGCTTAAGCGAGGGACAGCATGAACGAACTTATTTCACGACGACTCAAACACGCACGCGAGAAGCTCAATTTGACTCAGGCCCAACTATCGGCGCGTCTTGGCTTCAACGACCGCCAGACGCTTGCGGCCATCGAAGCGGGTAGCCGCAAGCTTTCCGCTGACGAGTTGCTGCGGGTAATCCAAACGCTAAAGGTTGACCTGGACTACTTCACGGACTCGTTCCGCCTCGTTGGGGAGGGCAACTTCAATTGGCGCGCACACCGGCAGGCTGAACGAGGATTGTTGGCCGACTTCGAGCAAAAGGCGGGTCGGTGGATCGCTACCTACCGCAAATTGGGTGCGGATTCAGGCGTTACCAAAAGCCCGCTACAGGTGCGTCTGGCGCTATCGGAGAAAAGCAGCTTTGAGGACGCATGGGCGGCTGCGGAAGCCCTGGGCCGTGAATGGAAGCTGGGCGAGGTTCCAGCGCTTAATCTCGAAAAGGCGATTCGGTCTAACCTCCGTGCTCTTGTCTTGTATGTGGATGCGCCCGATGTGATTTCGGGCGCCGCCTGCAATCTGCCGGGTCTGAACACCATTCTCATCAATCGGAATGAACCGGAAGGCCGACGGTATTTCGATCTCGCGCACGAGTGCTTCCACCTGCTGACCTGGGAGCACATGACGCCAGCACACATCGAGGAATCCGACGGTAACTATCGAGGGAAAGGTAGGCACAAGCGCATCGAGCAACTGGCCGACAATTTCGCGGGGGCAATCCTGATGCCCAGTCATGTTCTGCTACCCCGTTGGGAAAGCCGTGGGAAGCGCGATCCCCACAACTGGCTGAACGCCACGGCGAGCACCTTGTGCGTGACCGCCAAGGCACTCAAGGTGCGCATGTGCTATATGGGGCTGCTCAGCCAAGCTGATCTTCTCGACATCCAGGATTCAAAGCTGACGGCGAATGGGCGGCCTGGGCGGCAGCCGGTACCACGATTATTCAGCGCCGATTTTGCGCAGATGCTGCATGCGGCTTTGTCCGAGGGGCGTCTTTCCGTGCGGCGCGCGGCATCGCTGCTTGAAACGACAATCAAAGATCTGGCGGATCTCTTCCGGGCCTACGAACTCACGGTCCCCTTCGATTTGTAAGTCAGAGCTCATGCGATGCAACGCGGACAGATCGTTCTTGTGGATACCAACATCATCATCGAGGCTGTCCGCACGAATTGCTGGAACGCGTTGGCGAATCATTTCGCCCTGGAAACCGTGGACAAATGCATGGAGGAAGCGCTGACCGGAGACCGGCTGCGGCGGGGATACGTCAAGGTGGATCCAGCGCAGTTGAGGAAGGGCGTGCGCGAAGCGCATGCCCTCGTACCAATTGAGATGATGAAGCTCGCGCTTGCACTGCCAGGCTCCGATGAACTCGATCCGGGAGAGAGGCAATTGTTCGGCCATGCGCTCCGTCGCACGGACACCTGGATCGCTAGCTGCGCTGATCGCGCGGCGCTGAAAGCGGCATTCGCGTTGGGGTGGAACGACCGCATTGTTTCCCTGGAGGTGCTGGCGCGCTCTGCCGGTGCGAAGCCAACCCTCAAGATGCATTTCACAGAGCATTGGCTGTCCGAGATCCGGACGACTTTCCTGCTTGATAAAGGGCTCTCATGACGCGCTTCTCGGTCGTCGAAAGCGTGCGCCACCTGATCGGGCAATACCGCAGCTTCATCAAGAGCTCGTATCGGCTTGCGGACGAGCACCTGCGCGCGCAGTTCGAGGGGCACATCAACGGCACCGACGTGCTGGTGAAGGGCCCTTACGTGACTCTGGCGCGGGACTTTGCGCCGGGGCGGACGCTGGCTGAGGTGCTGGCCTCCGGCGGCAGCCACAAGGGTCTGGCCAAGCTGCATTGGCCGTTCGGGACTCATCAGCTGTTCGCTCCCCAGGAAGCGGCGCTGCGCGCGGTCGAGGCGGGACGCAATGTCATCGTCAAGACCGGCACTGGCAGCGGCAAGACGGAATCCTTCATGCTGCCCGTGTGCTCCGGGGTCCTGAAACTGAGGGATCAGGGTGTGCAGGGCACCAAGGCGATCCTGCTCTACCCCATGAATGCGCTGGCCAACGATCAGCTGGGCCGGCTGCGAAATCTGATCCGAGACTCGGGGAGCGCAATCACCTTCGCCCTCTACACCGGCGATAGCGAAACCGTGACGGCCGCGCTCGGCGAGACGGTGGCCGGAAACGAATTGACGCGCCGCGAGGCGATCCGGCAAGCACCACCGGACATCATTCTCACCAACTACAAGCAGCTCGAATACTTGCTCGTACGCAAAGCGGATCGGGCCTTGTTTACGCCCGCGCTGCGCTACTTGGTGCTGGACGAAATCCATAGCTACCGGGGCGCCTTGGCGACCGAACTTGCCTGCCTGATCCGCCGGCTGAAAGCGCGCTGTGGGCGCGAGGCTGGCGAGCTGCGCTGCATCGGCACGTCTGCGACCGTGTCGCAAGACGTCGGCGGCGATGAGGCGCTGGCGAAGTTCGCCACGGGCCTGTTCGCCGAGCCCTTCGACAAAGATGACATCATCGGCGACGTGCACGTGACGCATGAGCCGCCAGGCGAGCCCTACATGCCACCGCTCGTGGAGCTGGGCGAGACGGATCTCGCTTTCTTCAAGCACGAGGATGAAGAATCACTGCTACGGCTCGCGGAGCGTATATGCGGGAAACAGGTGCCGGCTGATGATTCCACCCACGCGAGGCTGCAAGCCCTGTTGGAGGGCAACATACTGATAGATACCTTGCATGCCGCTGGAGATCTACCGCGGTCCTTCGGGGAGATCGTCGCCGACCTGCGCTCGCGGCTACCAGATCTGGGCGAGTCCTCCGACGAGTCCCTGAAAAGGCTCATCGAAGCGTATCTCCTTATCAGTAGTTTTGGCGACGACAATGAGCCAGCTGCGCTACGCCCGAAGCTGCATACCTTCTTCCACGGGGTCTATGACGTGGGACTGTGCATGAATCCTGGCTGCCGCAAACTCGTGGCCGATGGTTCTGATACCTGTCCCGACTGTAAGTGCGCTGTCCGCCCGGCCGTGTTGTGCCGCACGTGCGGACAGGACTTCGTCAAAGTGCGCTTCGATCCGGAGCACCCGGGAGTGACGGTCGCCAACGACGACTTTGTCAGTGATGAAGACACTGCATTCATCACACCCAAGCTGGTCGGCCAGCGCGACGATGAAGCCGAAGAAGATAACGCTGAAGAGGAAGGGGAAGAAGACAATCCACGTCCACGCCGCCGGCGGGGAACTGCAGCACAGCAGAAGCTGAGCCGCGAATGGGTGGATCATTTGACAGGTCAGCTTTTTGAAACACGGCCCAGCGGTATTCGGGAAGAGAATCTGAGCGAGCAGTACGTGCTGCGCCGCAAAGGGTCGACCTGCCCGGTCTGCAACAGTCGCTACACCCGTGGCGATGTGCTCACTCTGTTAAGAACGGGCGTAGCCTCCAGTGTTTCCGTGCTGGGCACGCACCACCTGGACAGGGTCCCGGAGGATCAGCGCAAGCTCCTCGTCTTTGCCGACAACCGCCAGGACGCGGCACACCAGGCCGGCTATATGGGTGACCGGCACCGGCAGTTCGCCTTGCGCCACGCTGTCGAATCCGCCGTGCGGGCGGCGGGGTCTGATGGGCTCAGTCTGGAGTCCCTGCCGCATGCGGTGCTGGAAATCTTCCAGCGCATCGGTCTGGCGCGGCGCAACCTCGGCCGTGACGATCAAGCCAAGTGGATGAAGACGCTTACCTACGAGTGTGCGGGCGAGTTTTGTCGTGCGTCCCACCAGCGCATCGCCCTGGAAAATTTGGCGCTGATCGAAGTGCAGTATGAGTTCCTCGATAAGCTGGCTGCGGATGCGCGATTTGTCGAGTGCTGTCGGCTGGCGGAACTGAATCCGGAACGAGGCGCGATGCTGGTCCGGGCGATTCTCGATTTCATGCGCCGCAAGCGCGCAGTCTCTTTTGATTTCTACCAGCACTACCTTGACCCGAGGCGCACGCCTTGGAGCTGGCTCACCGAGGATCCCTACAATCTTTCCATCACCGAACATGAACGCGGAGCCACTTGCTTCATGTTTGACCGACCGGAGGCACTGCGTAGCCGTTCGGTTTCTGGCGTCAAGTTCGAGCCTCTGGTCAAGGATTCGGAGCGCGGGGCACCGGGCGGTATCGCTCGCCTGATCTATTCAAAAGCTAGCCTGGGACCGGTTGCTGGCGAGAAGTGGACGCGGCGGGTGTTCAAGCTCATGCAGGAATACGAGATTGTCGAGCCAGCGGCGCTGCCGGACTCCGCCCGACGCCACTTGGCTGGTGGACAAGTGCCCTTGCAGATTTCCCGTCGTGTGATCCGGCTCGCGCCAGGCGGTGAGGGCTGGCGCTGCCAGAAATGCGCCATCTGGCGGCCGTATCACGGGAATGCCTGTTACGCGACGACCAGTTGCTCAGGAGAGGCTGCCGACCTGCGCCCAGGCAAAGCGGACGACTCCAACTACTACGTCAATCTCTACACGGCGGAGCGTCCCCGACGCCTGAGAGCTCAGGAACACACGGCGCAGATAGACCAGGAGGCGCGTGCCAAACGTGAGCAGGACTTCAAGACGGGGCGGATAGAGGCGCTAGTGTGCAGCCCGACTCTGGAGCTGGGCGTTGACATCGGTGACCTCTACAGCGTGTTGTTACGAAACGCACCGCACGCCCCCGCCAATTACGTGCAGCGGGCCGGTCGCGCCGGGCGCAGGCTTCGGATCGGCTTTGTTTCAACGTTTTGCGGAATGGGTCCACACGATCGGCACTGCTTTGAGGACCCAGCGTGGCTGGTGCGCGGCGAGTTCAAGCCGCCGGTGGTCCGGTTGTCAAACGACAAAATTCTCGCACGGCATGTGCGATCGTTCGCACTGGAAGAACTGAACGAAGACTTTTCCTGGCTGATGGGCGACTTGCTCGAAGACGTCCAGAACCCGGCGACACTCAAGAAGGGCCTCTACCGACCGTTGACTGGGAGACTCCGGGAACACAGCTCCGAGGTCAGTGCCAAGGCAGCAACGGTGTTCGGCAATATGCGAGGGCTCGCCGAGGCAGTCGAGTCATTCCCGGTCTTGATTGAAGAAACCATTCACCAATGGCACCGGCAGGTTCGACGGCTGCACGAAGAATTCACCGAATACTCTCGCATCGTCCCCACACGGGAGAGCGAGCAAAAGCGACGAGCTCGCTTGCGTGCTTACAAACGAGCTAACGACAGACCGGGAAAAGGCCTTTGGGCTGACGTACTTAGCCGAGGTTGGGCTCTTGCCTTCCTACCAATTCCCAACCGATACCTTCTCCCTGGACCCAGGTGTAGCGGACACGCCGACCTTGCGCAGACCGGCGTGGATTGCGCTATTCGAGTTTGCGCCGGGAAACATGGTGTATGCCAATGGCCACAAGCTGAAAAGCATCCGTGCCTTTTTCGAAGGCGGCGCGCGGTCCGGAGCTGTCCAGCGCGGGGTCGATCAGTCCGGCAGGGTTGAGGCCTACTTCTTTTGCGAGCCTTGCGGATTCGCTACCACGGAAGTGCGATCTGAGTGTCCGCAGTGCCATAACCCGATTCTCAGTAGGGCAGATATTGCGCTGATTGATTCGTTTGAGGCGGAGGAAAACACGCAGATAACCTCGGCAGAGGACAGCCGTCAGCGTCTGAATTTCGAACGCCGCGAGCACCTTCTCGACGACTACGAGGGACCGGTAAAGCTGTATCCCTACGAGTTCGCGGCGCTGGAATTCCGTCCCAAGGCGAATCTCCTGGTGACCAATTGGGGGCGGCGGACCCGCTGGGGTGAGCAAGGGGATCGCTTTGAGCTTTGTCCGAATTGCGGCAGGCACCGACCGCACGGCCTCAACCAAAAGGCATTGCAGCACTGGGACGACAACCATCACCAAATTTGTAACGGCGATCCCAGACCTTTCGTGCTCGGCTATCGGTTCTCTGCGGATGTTCTAGTCTTGCCTGTCCTAGGACGACTGGTGCCCGAGGACGAAAATGATGCGAAGGCGTTTTGCCGAACACTTGGCAAAGCACTGGTTGTCGGTGCCCAAGAGGTGCTCGAAGTCGAATCGGACGAAATCGCCTACTTCCACTACCGTGACGGAGCTGGTGGCTGGACACTCGTGTTCTATGAAACGGCGCCAGGCGGGGCCGGCTACTTGGAGCAGCTGGCGCAGAATCTTCCGCGCTGGGCGAAAGCGGCGCACGAACGGCTCTTTCGCCACGATTGCGAACGTGCATGCTATCGGTGCCTGAAATCCGCCCGTAATCAGTTCGATCATGCGGTGCTGAACAAGGAGCTGTTGCGAGACGTCTTGTTCCACTGGGGCGAAGCAGTGCCTGTCGAGCCGCCCCGTTCGGGTAAGCGCGACGACGGCAGACAGATTTCCGTGCAGTGGCTGGAGAAAGAGGTCCCCATCCAATCTGCGGTGCCGACGTCAGACACGCCGATTGAACGAAAGCTCCTCGAAGCTATCCAGACAGGCGGGCGGCTACCCGTGCCCGTCGCTCAACACGAGATTCGTAACGACGCTGGGGCTCTGCTTACCATTCCTGATTTCGCATATCCAGATCAAAGGATCGCGATCTACTGCGACGGGTTTGCTCATCACGGAAACGTGGATTCACTAGCTGGCGACGCGCGCAAGCGAAACGAGCTACAGGCGAAGGGCTGGGCTGTCCTCACGTTCTGGGGGCGGCAGATTCTTCGGAATCCCGAATCTTGCGAGCGCCAAATCTGGCAATGCTATGAGCATCGCCGCGCGAGTCCATAGCTAGGCGAAACAGGAGGTTCGACGGCGCTTCCGCACGATGATGACATTCAGACGGAGCTTCTTAAGCTTCTGGCAGCTAAGCCTCAAAGAAGGATGCATGGCAACGATGCATATTCGTGTGAACGAGCACGTAACGGCGACCAGACTTCAGTGTGGTTGGTCGCCTGGCCCTGAGCAATCGGTTTCCATGCATGCGCCTGTTGCTACGTAGCATTCTGGAATGAAGGGTGGTCAACCGCCGACGATCACGCATGGTTACCTCAGCTTGATCGATCACGGACATAGGTAACACTCGCTGCCTGCAAAAAGAGCCACCCACCGGGCCAGGTAGTTAGCGCGGAGCAGCAAGATCCATCGCAGGATCGGCATAATTGCGGTTCGGTGGAAGTCCTTCATTATTCAATCCTAGGCCGCGAGCGCCTTTGTTCCCTCGCATTGGTTATTGATCACCCAGGGTTCTTTTGGATTTGAGCCGATGATTATATATGTTTTCTATGGTATTCTGTATTGACAGTATATGTCATATTGGGATCATAACTCAAACGCTCGCTAGTCCTTATGGCCATCGGAGAAACGAGACGGCATAACTTACGCTGGTTAATCGATACGGACTTCGGTGGTATCGATGCGAAGCTCGCGCGGCAGGCGGGTCTCCACCCCTCGCAGATTTGCCGGGTGCTAGGCGCGGGCAGTCGGACGGCGCTCGGAAATAGGCTCGCCCGCCGCATCGAAGAGAAGACCGGGAAACCCGACGGGTGGATGGATGAAATCCATCTTTTTCCCGAGGGGTTTAGCCAGCAGCTAAGCGCGACAGAGGGTAAGGCTATCGTGGTGTCACCGTTCGGCCATACGATGGCGCCGGTCGTCAGCTACGAATTGGCCGCCGAGTGGATCGGCTCACGGCGTCCTTATCCGATCACCGATAGAACACAAGTCGAATGGGTCCGGCTCGAGCGCGCAAGCGATCGCGTGATCGGTGTGGTCGTGGAAGAAGAGGACATGATGGATACCATCGGACCAGGCGATCACGTGTTCCTTGACCCCGCGGCCGATCCCCAGCCTGGGGATTTGGTCTTCGCACGGCTTGCTGGCGAAAAGAAGGTGGTCTTACGGAAATATCGGCCGCGGCAGCGTGACGGAGCGGGGGTGCTGGTCGTGGAGCTTGCGCCGCTCAACGAAGACTACCCCATCTACGTGATCGATGCAAAACACCCTGGCCGTATTCTCGCTGTGATGGTAGAACACCGCAAGTACCGCCGCAGAACGGTTGCGAGCTCATCCGTCCCGGCGCTGAAGACACGCCGCGGCTTGCGGGGTTAGTCGCTTAGCATTCCGTTGGCGAAGCGCTTTGTTACGCCAGGAAATGCGTGGCAGTCGTTGGGCAACTTTTGCGTTTCCATTGCGATCACCGTGGTGGATGAGAACATCCAAACGTTTGCTCAAACAGCTCGGGGTGCCCAGCGTGTCCGAAGACGGTCAGGCCGAATCCGCTGTTTCGGCATCACACGGATCGTCTTACTCCTCCTTGCCTATTTTTGCGTTCCGCTCACGGCACGCGGGGTAACCGGACCACCGCCTCAGGTCTGTATCCTGTATCCGGACGTCGGTGAGCCCTACGCTAGGATCACGAGCGAGATCTTAGCGGGCATCGAGGAACGGTTAGACGTATCCAAGCCCTGCACCTGGGCGTTATCCCACAAGGTGGGTACGGAGGTTGTGCGAGGCTGGTTATCCCGTCACTCTCCCGACCTTGTGATCACGCTCGGCAGGCTCGCCACGCAGGTGTTTGAAATGTCCGGATCGAGACTACCCCATGTGATCGGGGCGCTTGATATCTCCCCCGAAACGCGGCCGAATGCTTCCGGGATCAGTCTCGCCGTGGATCCCCGCGTGATGTTTGAACACCTTAAAAAAATAGCCCCTAGGGTAAAACGCGTGTTCTTGGTATCCGAACCCGGTCATGACCGCTGGCTGGTCGAACGTGCAATGAAAGAAGCTCCTGCCTACGAATTAGAATTGCGGGTGGAACCCGCGGCCAATGCGATGGAGGGAGCCGAACGCTATGGGCAGTTTGTGCGGACGGCGGAGGCCGAGAGCGATGCGATCTGGGTGACGTTGAACAACGCGATCATCGATGATCAGAGTCTCGTACCGTATTTGATCGAGCAGGCCTGGTACCGAAAGATCATCGTCGTCTCGAATACGCTCGAGCATGCGCGGTGGGGGGTACTGTTCGCGACCTATCCGAACAACCGCGCGCTTGGACACCGACTTGCGGAAATGGCGGTGCGGCTCGCCGAGCATCCCGGAAAGGCGCTCGGGATCCGGCCCCTTCAAGACATTAAAATCGCGCCGAATCACCGCATCATGAACCATCTCGGCCTACCGCTCGGCAAGGTAGGCATGTTCGAGATCCTGTACGACTAGCCGATCTGGGGCAGCGCTGCTTCGTATGCTCGGACACCTACGGTTTCAATTGCCACGCTTTCGGGCGCTATTGCCGGACGCGCGAGTAAGCGGGATCATCGCTGTCTCGCTCGCCGCCTTTCTCTCGCTGTCATGGTTCATGTACGGGGAATTCCGTCACCTGCTCATCGATCAAGGCGTGCAACTCGCCGAGCAATTCGCCTACACGAGTCGCAATGTTTTCGTGGTCAATGACCCGGCGGCCATTAAACAAACGGCCTCCGTGTTCAGACGCTTTCCGGGCGTGCAGTATATCGCGGTCGTAGACAAGGATTTTCGGGTTCGTTACGAGGATGGCGCACCGAGCGCTCGCCCCCAGCAGAGATCCGGGGGCCAGTGGCCGGCCGACGCAACACTCGCCGCCGAGGGCGAACAACTTGGTACTTCATCGCCCCGATCCGCATAAGTGGCACCGATTCCGGCTCGCCGTACCGCGATAGGATCCGCCCCCAAGCGGTAGTGGGCTATGTGCTCCTCGATATCGACAAAAAGAGGCTCCATCGGCTCGCGCTGGTGCTTGTTCCAATCGATGTGGTCATTGGCATGGCGCTGTCCTTTTTACTCATCACCTGGGCAAAGAAAGAGACCCTGAGAGCCCATGCGAATGCGCTCGAATCGGAGGTACGGATCCGGACGCAGGAGGCACTCGCGGCACGGGATGCGGCGCTGACTGCCGATCGGCACAAATCGGAGTTTCTCGGGACTGTCACCCACGAGATGCGGACGCCCTTGCATGGCATCATCGGATACACCCAATTGGCCCTCGAAAACCTGCCGTATAAGGACGCCAAACTGAACGAGACCAATCTAAAGATTGTACTCAAGAACGCCGTGCAGTTGCTTGGGTTGATCAATAATATTCTGGATACGACGGCGCTCGAAGCGGGGAAGATGGACGTGAGTCCCGAGCCGGTTAATCTTCAAGAACTTGTCGAGAGCGCGATCGAGACCGTCCGTCCTCTGATACTGAAAAACGGCAATCAGTTGGAGCATGAGTTCGCCGGCAACGAAGTGGCGGTCGTCGATAAAACCAAGCTGCAGCAGATACTGCTCAACCTGTTGACCAATGCTGCGAAATTCACGAACGGGGGTCGGATCTCATTGCAAGCTGAAAGCGCGGCAACGCAGCTCCGCATCGAGGTGAGCGACAGCGGTATCGGGATCCCCGATGAGCAACAGGTGCTCATATTTCAACCCTTCCGCAAAGTCGAAATAGATAACGCGCATCACTACCAAGGCACGGGCCTCGGGCTCGCCATCAGTCAAGCGTTCTGTCACCTGATGAGGGAAGATCACCGTGCGAAGCCGCGTGAACGCAGGCTCTACCTTTACCGTCACGATTCCTCTGCCGGTTCGCGCCCAAGGAAATCGGGGGTAACAGCGCTGGCACAACCACTGGGGCGAGTGAGCCGTTTAATGCCTTAAAGCCGGATAGGTAAAGAACAGAAAATGGATCGTGTTTACCGTGAAATGCACGAGGATACTGGATTCTATACGCTTGGTTTTTTGATAGACGAACCCGTAACCAACGCCGGCCACAGCAGCGAGCATGACGTAGCTAATTCCCCCCTTAAAATGTGCAAGACCGAACATTAACGATGCTAACACGATCGCATAGATCCCCCCGAAACGGATCTTCGCAAACCCCTTATCAAGGTGCTGTTGAACGAACGCGCGAAAAAGCGCTTCTTCCGGTATGCAGGTGAAGAAGAGATTTGACCATGCCCAGAGCGGGAATTGTCCTGGGAGTTTTGGATCGAACCGGACGTAGTGGAGTGCGAACGCCGAACCGAGGAGAACGGTAGCGGTGATCAAAAACCACAACATCGCTACCGGGAGCATGAGTTTCCAATCCGTCGACCGACTGACTAACGGATGACAGAAGCTAAGCAGAAATAACCCAATCAGAGGTTTGTCGTAGGTGAGATATCGCGCGTAGGGGATCGCGCCTGGGCTCAACACGGCTTCGGGAATCGCCGTGTAGCTTGAAAACCCCGGCAGGGCGTGCACCGTGAAAGCGAGGGCGACCAGGAGAATAGCTATCCCGGTGAACCATCTGATCAGGCGGACTTGCTGATAATGAGTGTATAGCCAGCTTGCAAGGCCAAATAACACAATGAAAGGAACCCCACTGGGTGTTACGAACCCAGCGTCTAATGCGAAACCGAGGGACAAAACGAAGGGTATGCTCCAGAATGCGATCCTCGCGAATAAGTGGCCAGACATGCGTACCCATAGCGCTGCGACCGACAATGATAACAAGCCGAAGGTCGCAACCGCGCTTAGGTGCTCGGGCAACACGCTAAGTCCTGCACATCAAGATTGCTGTATACCGCCGCTTACGGAAACTGAATACGCAATTCGCCATAGACATGGCGCCCGGCGAACGGGATGTCAAACGGCAATGAGGTCGCCGAGTCGCTCGGCTCGCGCGCATTGGCGTCCAGGAGATTACGGATCGAGATCGCCGCATCGAAATAATTAGCGATGTTGCGCCGCTGTAATGTGAGGTTGACGGTCGAATAGTCGTCTATGGGAGGGCGAGGATCACCGCTCGGGCGCTCCCGGTTGAGCACCGATTTTACGTTGGCATTCAGGTTCCATTCCGGCGTAATATGCCAGTTCGCTTCACCGTAAATCTGGTGTTTCGGAGTAAGGCGCGTTCTCACATCATCATCTTGCCCGAGCCCATCAACGTAAGCGTACTTCCACAAGAGACCAACGCTCGGCGTTATATCCAGTGCGTATTCCCACTCCCAACCGTAGCCACTGTGATCGTCCCCATTGACGAAACCAAGGCCATTCGGTGATGCGGGGTTCGCGACCACCTCAATGAAATCGTGCAAGGTGTACCAGAAGAGATTAAGGCTCGAGCGGTAACGCGTCGACCGGTAGTCGAACGCCAGCTCAACCATGTCGATGGTGGTGGGGTCAAGATCCGGATTGCCAAGGCCAAGGGTCAGTCCGTTAGAATGCTGTTCGATGAACGATGGTGGCCGAAACGCACGCCCATAGAGGATCTTCGTGGTGAGTCGGTAATCCGTATTCCAGACAAGACCCACGCGTGGATTCACCGTCGTTCCAAAATCGGAGTAGTGGTCAAGCCGAACCCCCGTGGTCAGGCTCCAGTCGTTGGTGAACGACCATTCATCCTGGAGGTAGGTATAGAATATCGTTCGCTCAGCATCCGGAAAGATCGGGACATCCCCTACGCCGCCTCCCTCCGCAACTATTCCGGTCGGCAGGGGCACACCGTTCACGACAATGTAATTCCTCTCATCCCGGGTGGTATCCGTAGACTCGAACACACCGCCAAGCCCGACTCTAAGCCAGTGATGTTTGATCCCTGTATATAGCCCCGTTAATTCGCCGCGTACGCGATCCTCCTCGACATCGAGATCTTGTCGGACCCCGTCCGGAAAGGTGCCTCCGAAGGCGCCTGGCGGAAATCCTATAAGGCCGAAGCGCGAGTTTAATTTCACATAGCTCAGTTGCGCAGTAACATCGAGTGCATCCGAATAACGATCGTGATAAGTGAGATCGGAATTGGCGAGCTCAAAATTCGCTTCCCCGTCGGGGTCTAAGCTTTTCGTCACACCTACGCCTGTCCCAAGGTTCAATTGACCGAAGTAACCCGCACGCAAGGTCAATGGCCCCCGAGATACATCGGCCCGAAGGTCGATTAAATCTCGACCTACATTGATTGACGCGGGTGCACGAGAAGCGTTCGTCGCAAACAGATCATCGAGTCGCGTCTGCGCGTCCGCCTCAATGATCTCGTCATAACCATCGCTTGTTCGGCCAGAGGCGCTGAATGCAACATCAAACCCACCGTATTCTCCACCGTGCAAGAGCCAGCCGTCATAGGTGTCAAATGATCCCGCCCGTGCCCCTACTTCTGTTCCGTTGATCCCCTTCCCCGTTTTGGTCACGATATTGACCACGCCGGCCAAGGCATCCGCGCCGTACACCGCAGAACCCGGCCCGCGAATAACCTCAATGCGCTCGATGTTATTGAGCTGAATGTTGTTCAATTGGCCAAATGCGTTAAAGAACAGGCCCTGACCCACGGGAGCGTTGTTTATCAATACTAATAAGCGGGAGGACACCCCTCGTATAATCGGTACCAGCGATATCGCGTCGATAGTGGAAATGTGGATCCCTGCCACCGTCTCCAAAACTTCGTCAAGTGTGGTAGCACCGATATTTCTAATCTCTTCGTCGGTAATCACGGTAGCGACGGCGGGAGCACGCACGATGGGTTTGTCATACCCGGTCGCGATACTTATCGCTTGCTCGCTGCCGTAGACGTCGAGCATGTCCGCACGTTCACCCGCGATGACGCTAGGCGTTGCGAATCCAACGAATAGGCAAGCGGCGCATTGAGCGCAGCAGAACCGATTACAGTGCGGTCGCCGGCTTATTTTATAAAGAGCGTTGCCAGACATGTGCTAAAACTCGTCCAGTAGGGATCGCCATTCCTCGTCGGTGAGGGCTGTCGCGGGGGAGTTTTCGATTGCACTCTTTAAGTGGCATGCAGCGGATCCTGCTTTACCGACCGAAAGTGCATGGTCGGCGGCATGCACTCGGCCGCTTAACTCCCTCACCACAACGTCCATCTCCCTCCATTCCGCTACGGTTTCAACGCAATCGCGTTGTCGTAATACGCTCTCGCAGATTTGGCGAAGGTGGGCAATGTCAAACGGTTTAGGTAGGAAATCGGTAGCCCCGTCGAGCATGAGTGAGGCGTGCGCATCAAGCGATGCGTGCGCGGTGATAACAACGACCGGTTGTCTTTGATCAATCCCGCGGATCTGGCGCAGTACTTCTTCGCCAGGCAAACCAGGTAAGCGTAAATCGAGCAGTATGAGGTCGTGGCGGCGCTCACGGTAAGCGCGGAGCCCTACCGCGCCATCCGGGGCAAGCTCCACGTCGAAGAGGTGCTGTAGGCAGTCTCTTGCGAGATTGGCAGAGGTCTCATCGTCCTCGATGACGAGAACAGCGGGTCGTGGATCGCACGCCATACAGTCATCGACTGCCTCCAGAAGGCTGTGCACTTGGTCCGTGGAAAGCAGACGCACTTGGTGTTCGTGCACCATGGCCCGTAGGGTTTGGCTGGTATTCCCTTCGAACAAAACCAGGATTGGCAGAGACTTGCGGCAAAACCGCCCGGACCGAACGATTCGTGCTAACGTCCACGCGTCGCCGTCCGGAAGCAAATAACTCGTGATCAGCAGGTTATACGGGCCGTGCTGCAGTTTGCTGACAACGGCGCGTGCCGTATCAACGGCAACAACTCGGCGATAGCCCGCGCGCACGAGCACATGCCGTAGGCTCTCTTGAGATTTGGAGTCCTGATGTACGAGCAAAATGAGCTCGCCGCGCTGCGTGTCGCTACAGAGCCCCCCGTTCGTGCTCATAATACCTCCTCCCGTTCCCCCTTTACGGGCGTATTACTGTTGTGAGCGAAGCACCCCTCGTCTATATGACTAGTAGTGCGAACTTAAGTAAGGCACAATTGATATTTAATGTCAATATTTCAACGTTGTGTCTTTGGCAAATCAGTGACACGGATCACAAAGGTGAGATCGCTAGAGAGGCCAAAGCGGCGCCATCTCATTGTGAGAGCACGTGCGCGAGGCTCGCCCAAACAGCGCGAGAATGCGCACGGCGCGGGGTGCCCGGGCGGACAAGCCAAGATGCGTGAGGATCTTGGCAATCACGGTAGGATGTTCGATGGCGGCGATGATCTTCAAGGTGCCCCGCACTGGGGACATTGTTCAATAGCGTTACAGGAGGTGCCCGCGGGTATGCTGGCGGGGAAGATCGGGACGGTGATTGATCTAGCCTCACGCTTGCCCGAGCAGGGCTTCGAGCAAAACTGCACGTCGCCCTGCGTGCTGCCACAGAAAGAGATCGCGGCGTTTCAGTTATTTATTCCGGACTCGCGCAGCGGTGACACCCAGACCTACGCTGACCGTATGGAAGTGTTCTCGAACGGCAAACGGATCGGCGAGGTCAAGGGCGCAGGGTTCACACGCCTGTTGCTGTCCACCTGGATTGGCCCACCGGCGCCGCCGACCGAAGCATTGAAAAACGCCCTGCTCGGTCTTGCAGGCTCAAAAAGATAAGGAGAAAACGCGATGACGACAGTGCTGGCACTGGCTTGTGTTGCGCTGCTGGCCTATGCCAACGGTGCCAATGACAACTTCAAGGGCGTGGCGACGTTATTCGGCAGCGGCGTCAGTGATTACAAAAAGGCCCTGAACTGGGCCACCGCAATGACCTTTGCCGGTTCGCTGTCCGCGGTCTGGCTGACGGCCAGCCTGGTCGCCACCTTCAGCGGCAAACAGATCGTCTCGCCGGAGACGCTGGCGCTGCCCGGATTCCCCCTGGCAGTGATTGCCGCCGCTGCCGCGACAGTGCTGATTGCCACGCGCATCGGTGCGCCGATTTCGACCACGCATGCGCTGGCCGGCGCCTTGCTCGGCGCCGCATTCGCCGCGCCGGAATCCGTCGTGAACTGGGCCAAGGCCCGCAAGTCCATTTTTCTTCCGCTCGGCGTGGGGCCGGTAGTCGCGATCGCCGCCGCGATGCTGCTGTATCCGGTCTTCACGCGATTGCGGTCCGCGCTGGGCATCACGCGCCAAACCTGCATCTGCGTCGGCGAGGAATGGGTGCCGCAAACATCAGGCACTCTGGCGGGGAAAATCAGCGTCGCGGTCGAGAGCCAGCAGGTCTGTCAGCAGCGCTACACCGGCGCGGTGTTCGGTGTCTCCGCGCAGAAACTGCTCGATGGCCTGCATTATTTCTCGGCCGGCGCGGTCAGTTTCGCGCGCGGCGTCAACGACACACCGAAGATTGTGGCGCTGATGCTGCTCGCCGCGCCGTTTGCCGGACAGGGCTTTGGCGCCTTTGTCGGCATCGGCTTTGTCATTGCACTGGGCGGCCTGCTCGGCGCCCGGCGTGTGGCCGAGACCATGTCGCAGAAAATCACCACGATGAATCCGGGTCAGGGCCTGACTGCGAACCTGATCACCTCCTCGCTGGTGCTAGCCGCTTCGCCCTTGGGCCTGCCGCTCTCGACCACGCATGTTTCCTGCGGCGCGCTGTTCGGCATAGGCGCGGTGACGCAACAGGCGCGCTGGAAAACCATCGCTGGCATTTTTGCCGCCTGGCTGATCACCCTGCCGCTGGCCGCCGCGCTCGGCGCTATGCTGATGCGGCTCAGCCTTCTTGCTTGATCGGAACGCTCATGAACGGCGATTTCAACGCACACGCATCCATCCAGGACTACGGCAAAGAATTCGCCCAGAAGATCGAGTTCGTCTGCTCGGCATGTGGAAGCCCTACCTGCAGCTCATCGAGCGGCACTGCTCCCAGGCGCTCAACATTCTCGGTCGTTCTCTTGCGCTACAACCTCAAAAGCGTGCGTGCCTATCTGCTCAAGGAGGACTTCCAGCAATTCTGGGACTATGAATCGCCCACGTGGGCGGGAAAGTTCCTCGATCAGTGGTGTACCCAGATGCGTTCAAGAATAGAACCGATGAAACAACTCGCTCGCACCCTGCGTAGCCACCGCGAGCTCCTGCTCAATTACTTCCGGGCTCGCAAGGCGTTCTCCAGCGGCGTCATCGAGGGGCTAAACAACAAGGCCAAAGTCACCATGAGAAAATCTTACGGTTTCCGTACCTTCCGATGAGCCAAAACTCGCCCACAGTTTTTACTGACGAACCCAAAAAATGGACATATTTAAGGCTTAATTGTGGCTTAGTTATGCCCGCCCTTCTTGTTGGATTGGCGGGCGCTGGCTTGTGGCTCATCGCCAGCGGCTGGTTCTGGTCCTGGATTTTGGATCGACTGCCTATGTGTGAGAAATATCATGTGGCGTGGGCGGTCACAGTCGCATCGAGTTTCAACACCCATGAGTCTACCCGGCCGGGGGAGCTAAGCCACCCCTTCCTCCTCAACCCCGAAGGCGCTCGTACCGAATACGAGATCGAACGCAGTCAAGATCCGACGCGGCCGCGCTACGATGCCGACATCGGAACGTGGGTCGCGCCCTTCTTGATGGGACCGATAAACACGCGGGTCGTACGCCGTAGCGCCGCGCTCTACGCTCAATGCGGAGTGATCGGCGACACCATCGGCGCAAGGCACGCTTGATTGAGCGGATAAGGACAGTCAGCTAGTTTATTCATCTCCGCGCTACTTTCCCCCTTGTATGTTCGCCCTATATGAAATATTTATCATCTTGTTGGGCATGAGGGATGATGTCCACATATCCACAACCATGGCGCGGTGCGAGATTTTTGCCCGAGGTCCTTGTGTTGTAGGAAACTCGTCTTGGGACGTGGTAGACCGTTATCCCCTTGGGACCACAAGCCCGCGGGTGAGCTTGGGTCGCCACGTCCCTCTCTCATTAACCCGAACAGTTGCCGGGGCCTCAAGAGCCCGTATCTTGGCAAGGCTGGGTAACGGAGGTTGGTCATGAACGAAACCCCTTCACCGATCGTCGGTATCGATGTCTCCAAGGCTTCTTTGGAGGTTGCCGTCCGTCCCAGTGGCCCACTGGGGAGCTTCGTGAACGATGAGGCTGGCATCCAAGCGTTGGTTAAGCAGCTGAAGACGCTGGCACCCGGCCTGATCGTGCTGGAAGCCACCGGTGGACTGGAGATCGCGGTAGTGTCAGCGTTAGCGGCAAACGCACTTCCAGTGGTCGTAGTCAATCCGCGCCAAGTGCGCGACTTCGCCAAGGCCACGGGACAGCTCGCGAAGACCGACACGCTGGATGCCGATAGCCTCGCCCACTTCGGCGAAGTCCTGCGCCCACCGGTGCGCCCGATAAAAGACGCACAGCTCCAAGCACTCGATGCCTTGATGACCCGTCGTCGCCAACTCGTCGGGATGCTCACCGCAGAGAAGAATCGATTGTCGTTAGCTTCCCCCGCCACGCGCAAGGACATTATCAAACACATTGCTTGGCTCGAGAAACGCCTCAAAGGCATCGATGGCCAGATCACCCGATGGATCAAGAACAGTCCCCTGTGGCTCGCCAAAGACCGCTTGCTCCAAGGGGTCCCCGGCGTGGGGCCAGTGACCTCCGTGAGCCTGTTAGCCGATCTCCCCGAACTCGGTACACTGAATCGCCGCGAGATTGCCGCCTTGGTGGGTATCGCCCCCTTCAATCGCGACAGCGGTACGCTGCGGGGTAAACGCACCGTCTGGGGCGGGCGCGCCCAGGTACGCTCCGTGTTATATATGGCTACCCTCAGTGCCGTGCGTTGCAATGCCATCATTCGAGCCTTCTATCAGCGCCTACGCACCGCAGGAAAACCCGCGAAAGTCGCCTTGACGGCCTGTATGCGTAAGCTGCTGCCGATCTTGAATGCCATGCTGAAGACGAATACCCCATGGACGCAAAACCCTATACAAACCACTTGACTCAAAACACAGTTGCTCACCCAATCGGCGGTTTGATGCAGCGACGAGTCGCCCATCTGGACATGGATGCCTTTTATGCATCGGTGGAGCTATTGCGCTATCCACAATTGAGAGGCTTGCCGGTGGTGATTGGCGGTCGGCATCACGGGCACCTCCGGACGGGGGACACCTTTCCTCGCCTTCGTGATTATGTTGGGCGGGGTGTCGTCACCACCGCGACCTATGAGGCGCGGGCATTCGGGGTCCACTCGGGCATGGGCGTCATGAAAGCCGCCAGACTCGCACCGGATGCGATCCTGCTGCCGGCGGACTTCGAACAATATCGACATTACTCTCGCCTGTTCAAAGCGTCCGTCGCCGAAATCGCACCGGAAATTGAAGACCGTGGCATCGACGAGATTTATATTGATCTGACCAAGCTTCCCGGTGACACCGTAGAACTCGCTCAGCGCATCAAGAGCAAGGTGCGACGCGCAACTGGCCTGTCTTGCTCCATTGGGATCACACCCAACAAACTCCTCGCCAAGCTCGCCTCGGAGCTGCAGAAACCGGACGGATTGACGGTACTTTCCTATGCGGATCTCCCCACCCGTATCTGGCCGCTGCCGGCGCGGAGCATCAGCGGCATCGGCCCGAAGGCGAATGCAAAGCTCGCTGCACTCGGTATTCACACCGTTGGCGACTTGGTCCACTCGGATCCCGCAAGGCTGGTAGCGAGGTTTGGCCTGCACTACGGGACTTGGCTGACTGACGCCGCCCACGGACGCGATGAACGCCCGGTGGTTACGCGCCGAGAGCCCAAGTCCATTAGTTGCGAAACCACCTTCGAACACGATTTGCATCCGAAGCGTGACCGAGCGGCCCTGTCCGATATCCTGCTGGGGCTGTGCCAGCGCGTCAGTGGCGATCTCGGCCGTAAGAGTTACCTCGGGAAGACCATCGGTATCAAACTCCGCTATGATGATTTCCGGACAGTGACCCGCGACCTCACGCTAGAGGAGGCGACGGCGGATCCGGCGAGCATCCGAGCTGCAGCGCGAACCTGTCTTCAGCGGGTAGCGCTAGATCGAAAACTACGCTTGCTCGGGATTAGGGTCACGCCGCTTAGGCCCTCCGGGTACGTTGGCGACCTCAGTACGCCCGCTGGCTGCCCTGACGGAGACCGCGATGTGAGCCATGGCCCGCCGGACGGCGATTTGATACGGTAGATTGGAATGAAATGCCAGAGCCCAACACTGCATTTAGCGGAACTCGCTGATGCCCAGCAGATCGCTCGCATGTCACGCGACTTCGTTGAGGTGGGCCTCGGTTGGTCGTGGACACCGGATCGAGTGAGACGATCGATTCAGTGTCCTGATACGGTCGTCTTGAGCGCACGTGATGGCCCTCGGATGCGGGGCTTTGCCATCATGGAATTCCTTGAAGAGGAGGCGCATTTGGAACTGTTGGCAGTTAGACCCGAGCTATCGTCGTGCAGGCCTCGGCCGTCGTCTCGTTCGCTGGCTTGAGGAATCCTGCACGGTGGCCGGTAGCTTCGTTGTCTATTTGGAAGTGCGCGCCAGTAACCCGGGTGCCCGCGCCTTCTACCAAGCGCTGGGATACCGCTGTATCGCTCAGGTCCCTCGCTATTATCAGGGCATTGAAGCCGCGATCCGCATGGCGCGTGATCTGAGTGCCGGTTAGCGGGCGGCGCTCTGCGCTAAACTCATGGCATGCGCAAGGTGATAGCGATCGCGGTGCTGCTGCTCTTGATAGGCGGCGCGGCCTATCTTTACTACGTGCGTGGGGTTGGCGTCTCGGCCCGGATCCCGCGGCCTGCGACTATCG
>JALZJW010000063.1 GCA_030859565.1 Pseudomonadota bacterium | reverse complement strand
GGCGAGATCCGGGCGCTGGGCGCTGGCCGCGGGCGGCAAGCGCGCGCCGTGCACTTCGGAGAAGTTGACCCCCGCCTGCTCGAACACACGCCCCTCTACGAGCACCCGCGTCAGGCCGCCGCCCCCCTCCGTGCGCCGCCAAGGATCGTCTATGAACCGTCCTACGCCGTCTTCTTGTTCGAGAGTCCCGCAGATCCGGTTTTGGAGATCACGCAGGTAGCTCCGTACCGAGTCGAGCGGCAGCGCCGTGTTCATCTTTGTAGCTTCCGAAAAAATTATCCTGACTTATGCTATAAAGGCCTTTTATCAGGGAACCCCCATGAGCCCACGCGCAGCACAGGTACAACGCGATACGCGGGAAACCCAGATCGGCGTGACCTTGGATCTCGACGGCGCCGGTCAATCGGATCTCCATACCGGGATCCCCTTTCTCGACCATATGCTCGATCAGGTGGCGCGGCACGGGCTGATCGACCTCAAGATCGAATCACGCGGGGATCTGCACATCGACGCGCACCACAGCGTCGAAGACATAGGCATCGCGATCGGTCAGGCGCTCGCGCAAGCGCTCGGCGACAAGCGCGGGATCAGGCGCTACGGCCATGCTTACGTCCCGCTCGATGAGGCGCTGTCGCGGGTGGTCATCGACTGTTCGGGACGGCCCGGCCTCGAGTTTCACGTGGATTTTCCGCGTGCGCGGGTCGGGGATTTCGATGTCGATCTTTTCTACGAATTCTTCCAAGGATTCGTCAACCACGCGCGCGTGACGCTGCACATCGACACGCTCCGCGGCCGCAACGCCCATCATATTATCGAAACCGTCTTCAAAGCCTTCGGCCGCGCCTTGCGCATGGCCGTCGAGCCCGACCCGCGGCTTGAGGGCGTCGTGCCCTCGACCAAGGGCAGCCTCTGATCTACTACTTCTCGATTTCCTCGTGCCGCGCGCAGATTATGTGGGGGTGGGATGGGTGCCGATGAGGCGTTTGAGGTTGGTTTGGCGGATGGCGGACAGGGCGGCGGTGAGCTGATGGCCTTTGGAGGTGAGACGATAACGGTGGCTTTTGGGGATTTTTCGGATGAGGCCATGAGCGCGCAGGATGCGGAGCTGGCGGCTGATGCGGGCGGAGAGTTTTCGGATGTCGGCTGTGGATTTGTCGAAGTGGGTGGGGTGGAGCAGGCGGCGCAGGTCGCGGTTGCGAAAGCCTGCGGTGGCGAATTCGCCACGGGAGACGGCCTGGAGCAGGGCGATGTCGTTGGGATCGCCGATCCGCAGTGCTCGCACGCGGCGGTAGTGGTAGGTAACGGGTTGGGCGACTTGGTCGAAGACCTGATGCAGGGGGGTTGTGTCCTCCACGGTGGCGAGTGCTTCGAGGTAGGAGTCGTTGGCGCGCTGGGAGAGTTGGGCGCGACGGTGGAGGTCGGCGATGCCCTTGCGCAGGGGGCGCCAGGCGAGGGCTCGTTGGGGTTGGTCTTGCAGTGGGCGAAAGACTTTGAAGTCCGCGGTCTTAGCGATGGTGGTTTCGATACGCAGGACGCTACCGGCCTTGTCGTACATCTTGATGGAATTGCCGTTGACCCAATGTTTGACGCGGATCCCTTCGGGGCGCTGCCGGAAGCTGCCGGTGAGTTCTCCGGTGAAGTTGCCATGGGCTTTGCGGCCGAGGAAGCGCAGCACGTCTGGGCTTTTGAAATGCGTCGTGGCGTGCTGGACCAGGGCGGGATAGACCGTGGCGAGCGACTGGGGGTTGCGGCACACCAGATCAGTGGCCCATTCGCTCTGATAGGCCGACCAGTAATAGCTCTGCGGCCAGGGCTTGAAGATGCACCCGTGCAGTGGATTGAGCGTTCGGGCGATGGCGTCGAGGACGCGTTTCCAGCCGATCTTGAGCTGACGGTCCATCAGGCGCTGGGCCAAGGCGGGGTTGCCCAGGGCGGTGAAGCAGTTGTCGTGGCGGCGAAAGTCGCTGTGGCCCGTCTTTTGGAGCTGACGGGCGAGCCACTCGCGTCCGTTCACCCAGATCTGGATGTTGAAGGGAAACCAAGTCTGCAAGCGTGCGCCGAAAAAGCCGAACAGGGGATGGAGGGCGTACTGGTAGAGGTGCAGGCACTTGCTTGGCCGCAGACGCAAGCCCCGCTCGCGAGGGTCGGCAGAGCGGTGATACTCAAAACTCATGCACGGCTCAACCGTCTTGAAGACACAGATCAGTCCCTGCTCCACCGGATGCTCAGCCAGCAGTTGTCGGGCCAAGGCCTCCTTATCCAGAGCCGCAGATTCGAGGTAGCGCACGGGTCGCGCCTGCTCAAGGGCCGTACGCAGCGAGGCCTCCTTGACCCGCTCGCTGACCGAAACAACATACTTTTTGAAATCGAGCAGTTGCACTCCCGAACGAGTCAGAAAGGTGAACATGCCCCCCTGGATGACCAGGGGCAGCATCGTCCCGCGAAAGACAAGCCGATCAAAGCCGGACAAGACGGCCGTGACAAACGGTCGGTAACGCGCTATGAATTGTTCCATGGCGTCCTCCTCGAAGCGCAGGTTGGTTTGGCACCACCTACGTACACCGGGAAGGACGCCGTTTCAACTTGGGTTGCGGGCGTAAGCCCGCGCTAGGAGCTTGTGAATAAATCTGCTGCGCAGCCCGCCCGCATCGTTGCGCGGTGCTCGGAATCCTCATGTATTTTCACATACACTGCGGTTGCTCGTCCCATCCTTGGGACTCGCCCCTTCGGGGCTTGCGCTCCGTTTCGCTCCCGGCGAAACGGTCCTGCGCGCCGTGCGCCTCGCGGGCAGGCTTGCTCGCTACGATTTCATCACAAGCTCTGAGACGCCGCGCGCCCTTCATCGCACGATGCAAACCGTCGTTGTTCTCGATTACGGCATGAGCAACCTGCGCTCGGTCGCTAAAGCCCTCGAGTACGTGTCGGAAGGCCGGCACCGCGTCCTCGTGAGCGGCCGCCCGGACGATCTCGTGCGGGCCGATCGCATCGTCTTCCCGGGACAAGGCGCGATCGGCGACTGCATGGAGCATATCACGGCCATGGGGCTCGATCGCGCCCTGCGCGAGGTCCTTCCCGCAAAGCCGTTTCTCGGGATCTGCCTGGGGTTGCAATCCCTGATGGAGTGGAGTGAGGAGGGGGGCGGCACGCCGGGCCTCGGGGTTTATCCGGGACAGGTCGTGCGTTTTCCACGGGAGCTGCATGCCCCGGCCAGGGAGGATATTTTAAAGGTCCCGCACATGGGTTGGAATCAGGTCTGGCCGGCGGGTCCTCATCCTCTGTGGGCAGGTATTGCTCCGGGCGAGCGCTTTTACTTCGTCCACAGCTATTTCGTGGCACCCAAGGATGAGGAACTCAGCGCTGCTTATACGGAGTATGGCGTGCGGTTTACCGCCGCGCTCGCGCGCGGCCATGTCTTCGCGGTGCAGTTCCATCCCGAGAAGAGCCAGCAGCCGGGACTGCGCTTGCTCAGAAACTTTCTGCACTGGGACGGAAACGCTTAAGGATCCGCCTCCCTCGTCTCCCGCGCCACCGCCCGGTAGCCGATATCCGGGCGGTAATACATCCCCTGCCATCGGATTTTTTTGATCCGGGCATAGGCGAGCGACTGGGCCTCACTGACGGTCGCGCCGCGTGCGCACACACACGCCACCCGGCCGCCGGCCGTGACGATCCGCCCCTCCTCTATCGCGGTGCCGGAATGAAAGACCGTGGTGTCCGCGGGATGTTCGGCATCGAGGCCCGCGATCACATCGCCCATGCGAGGGGGGCCGGGATAGCCCGCGGCCGCAAGCACGACACCGAGGGCCGCGCGTTGATCCCAGTGCGGCTGGATTTTCCTGAGATGGCCCGTGAGCCCCGCCTCGATGATCTCGACGAGATCCGAGCGTAATCGGAATAAAATGACCTCGGCCTCCGGATCGCCTAAGCGGCAATTGTACTCGAGCACCCGCGGTGTGCCGTCGGAAGCCACCATGACGCCGACATAGAGGAAACCTCGGTAGGGCCGGCCTTCCCGCGCCATCCCGCGAATCGTCGGCAGCACGATTTCGCTCATGACGCGATCGCTCACCGCCTGGGTGAGCACGGGGGCAGGCGAATAAGCCCCCATGCCCCCGGTATTGGGTCCGCGGTCCCCGGCATCGCGCGCCTTGTGGTCCTGCGCGCTCGCGAGCGGCAGGACATCGACACCGTCGCTCACGACGATAAAACTCGCCTCCTCGCCTTGCAAGAACCCCTCGACGACGATTTCCTGCCCGGCGCTGCCGAAGACATGGCCCGCGAGCATATCGCTGGCCGCGCGGACGGCTTCCTCGGCGGATTGAGCGATAACCACGCCCTTACCCGCCGCGAGCCCGTTGGCCTTAATGACCAGCGGGAGCGCCTGAACTCGAATGTACGCGCTGGCGGCGTGGAGATCCGAAAAAGATGCGTAAGGCGCCGTGGCTATGCCGTGGCGGTCCATAAAGGACTTCGCATAGACTTTGGAGCCCTCAAGCGCGGCCGCCAACCGGCTCGGGCCAAAGCACCGGAGCCCCGCCTCGTCGAAGCGGTCCACGATCCCGGCCACCAGCGGCGCCTCCGATCCGACCAGGGTGAGGTCAATCCGAGCGCTCTGGGCGAAGGCGAGGAGCGCCGCGAGATCGCCGGCCGGGACGGCGACGTTTTCAACCTTGTGTTCGCGCGCCGTGCCGGCGTTCCCCGGCGCCACGTAGACGCGATCGACCTGCGCCGAGCTCGCCACCTTCCACGCGAGGGCGTGCTCGCGCCCCCCCCCGCCGACGATCAGAACCTTCACTTCATGAATGGCGGAAGTGCCGGATCCCCGTGAAGACCATGGCCATGCCGCGCTCGTCGGCGGCGCCGATCACCTCGGCGTCGCGGATGGAACCGCCGGGCTGGATCACCGCGGTGACGCCGACCGCAGCAGCAGCGTCAATGCTATCGCGAAACGGGAAGAAGGCGTCCGAGGCCATGACCGAAGCCCGGAGATCGAGGCCCGCGTCGGCGGCTTTCATGACGCCGAGGCGCGCGCTGTAGACCCGGCTCATCTGGCCGGCGCCGATACCCACCGTCTGCCCGGCCTTGGCGTAAACGATGGCATTCGATTTGACGAACTTTACGACTCGCCAGGCAAATAGCAGATCGGCGATCTCGGCTTCGGTCGGGCCACGCTGGGTCACGACTTTCACACCGGTGAATTCTACCGTGGCCTCATCCCGTTCCTGCACCAAGAGGCCGCCGTTTACGCGCTTGTAATCGAACGCCTTCCGAGCGCGTGCCTCCGGTTGAGCGACCGTGAGCACGCGCACGTCTTGTTTGCGTTGCACTACCGGGAGGGCCTCCGGCGCGGCGCCCGGCGCGGCGATCACCTCGACGAATTGGCGCGCAAGGATGGCCTCGGCGGTGTCCGCGTCGAGCATGCGGTTGAAGGCGATGATCCCGCCGAAGGCGGAGGTAGGATCGGTCGCGTAAGCACGCTCGTAGGCCGCTAGCGGCGATTCGCCGAGCGCTACCCCACACGGATTCGCGTGCTTGACGATGACGCAGGCGGGCCCGGAAAAGGAAAACACACACTCCAAGGCTCCGTCGGTGTCGGCGATATTGTTGAAGGAGAGATCTTTACCTTGCAGTTGTTTGGCCGCGGCGACGCTACTCGGCGGGGGATCGGTTTCCGCATAGAAGGCGGCGCGTTGGTGGGGGTTTTCGCCGTAACGGAGCTCTTGGCGCTTGGCATAGCGCGGGCAATACAGGCGCGGGAAACCTTCGTCCTCCGCCGTTTTTTCCAGATAAGCGGCAATCAATGCGTCGTAGCGCGCGGTATAAGCGAATGCCTTGCCCGCCAAGCGGTAGCGCGTTCCGGCGCTTATGCCGGCGTTTGCGGTCCGCATCTCTTCGATGAGCGGGGCATAATCGCCCGGGTCGACCATGACCGTGACCGCGGCGTGATTCTTGGCCGCGGCGCGCACCAGGGCCGGGCCGCCGATGTCGATATTTTCGATCGCCTCGGCGAGGGTGCAATCGGCCCTCGCGACGGTGCTTTCGAACGGATACAGGTTGACGACGACCAGGTCGATGGGACCGATCCCGTGGGCCTGCATGAGCGGCTCATCGATACCTCGACGGCCGAGGATGCCGCCGTAGACCTTCGGGTGCAGGGTCTTGACGCGCCCGCCCATGATTTCGGGAAAGCCGGTATAGTCCGAGACCTCGATGGCTTGCAGGGCGTGCTCCGCCAGCAGCCGCGCCGTACCCCCCGTCGACAATAGTTCCACACCCTGCGCGGTCAAAAACCGCGCGAGATCCACGAGGCCGGTCTTATCGGAGACACTCAAAAGCGCACGTCGTACGGACCGCATCGGCTGGCCGGTTTCCTGACCGTGGCTAGATCAAGCTGTGTTTCTTGAGGCGGGCACGCAGGGTGTTGCGATTCAGGCCCAAGATTTGGGCCGCCTTCGAGAGGTTGCCACCGGTTTGCGCCAGCACGGCCTCGAACAACGGCCGCTCGACTTCGCTCAGCACCAGCTCGTAGAGCCCGGCCGGGCTATGGCCGTTGAGATTGGCGAAGTAGATCTGCAAGGAGCGCGTGATGCACTGACGAATCGGTTGATTTCTGCGCTCGACGAATACCGCTTGCCGAGGAAGCTCGTGGTCCAATATGCTTGTCATGGTGGCGACTTCTCCTATTATCATGTTCGCCATCCCCTCTCGCTATAGGCGGTTATCGTAGTGTTTCGTTCTTAAGAGATTGCGCCCCCCCCCGGTGCCCAACGCGTAATCTCCGGCGCCTATGATAACGGGAAACGAGTCTTGATTGAAACCATTGACAACGGCTTTAAGACCTGTGCCGGGCAGCGGAGCGCGTTACAGGAACTTAAACTCGAAACTCACCGGGTTTTTCCGGGGGCCTTGCACTTCCAGGACGATATGAACCGGGATCCCAGGCGGCATCTCCAGGGCCGGGTCGACGTGCTTTTCGAGGTACTCCTTGGGCACGAACCGGCGAGCGGCAAGGACTTGGCCATCCGTATCGTACAAACCGAGCTGCAGTACCGGGTAGGGCTGGGGGAACTCCGCGTGATTGGTGAAGAGGGCATTGATCAACAGTGCGTCTGCGGCACGCGGATGGACGCGCACATCGCGCGAGACCAACCGGATGAGGCCGGGATCGCGGTAGCGGGGCAACTGGCAATGCCAGTGAGCGCAAGCCCACTCAAGCGGCGGGCGCGCTGCGGGGAACAGCGCGAGCAGGCGGGCGCCTTGAAACCATGCGATCTGACCCAGCAGCAGTATCAGGAACATGACGGCCCACGCGCCCCACCCGCTCGGGCGGTGTTTCGGGACGAGCCCCTCAATGGCGGTGAGATCGAGCGCCTGGGCTAGGGCGCTGTCGGCAGCCTGAGCCACATCGGTGCGGCCCGCCGTGGCGTCCCCGGGCGTAGCGCGCGTTGGGGGTTCGCTTTGCGCGTCGACCAAAGCCTCCAAGGCATCGAAGACGCCGTGGCAAATCCCACAGCGCACCTTGCCGTGCGCCGCTTTGAGCTCGCTCGCGGAAACGCGAAACAGCGTACGGCATTCCGGACAGCGCGCCAGCATCGTTTCAGCGCCCTGGCGCGCCCGCCCCGGTCAGCCGCCTGGCCGGCACGAGGACCCACTCCTCGAGCCGTTCGACCGCAGTAGATTTATTCACAAGCGCTCAGGTCAGTCCCAGCTTCTTTTCAAGATAATGAATGTCCATAGCGCCCGCGCGAAATCCCTCGTCATTCATCATATTGCGATGCAAAGGCAGGTTGGTCTTAATCCCGTCGATCACGATCTCGGTGAGGGCGTTAATCATGCGCGCGAGCGCGATGGTTCGGCTCTCGCCATGGGCGATGAGCTTGCCGATCAAGGAATCGTAGTAAGGCGGAACCGCATAGCCCTGGTAAATGTGCGTATCCAAGCGGATCCCCGGACCGCCGGGCGGATGGAATAAAGTGATCGTGCCGGGCGAGGGCATGAAGGTTTCGTGATCTTCGGCGTTGATCCGGCACTCGATGGCATGACCTCGGAGGATGATCTGGTCCTGGCGATAACTCAGAGGTTCGCCGCTCGCGATGAGGATCTGTTCTTTGACGAGATCCACCCCAGTGACCATCTCGGTGACCGGATGCTCGACCTGAATGCGCGTGTTCATTTCGATGAAGTAAAACTGAGCGCCTTGATAGAGAAACTCAAACGTGCCGGCGCCGCGGTAGCCGATGTCCTGGCAGGCTTGCACACACCGCATGCCGATGGCGTCCCTAGTTTCCGGGCCCAGACCCGGCGCGGGCGCTTCTTCGATGATTTTTTGGTGGCGCCGCTGCGTCGAGCAATCGCGTTCCCCGAGGTGTATGGCGTTGCCGAGGGTATCGGCGAGCACCTGGATCTCGATGTGGCGCGGTGTCTCGAGATATTTTTCAAGATAGACGGAACCGTTTCCGAAGGCCGCGTGGGCCTCGCCACTGGTAAGGGCGATGGCGTTGAGCAGCGCGGCTTCGCTATGTACCACCCGCATGCCGCGCCCTCCCCCGCCTCCCGTGGCCTTGATCATGATCGGATAACCGATCGCGCGTGCGATCCGGAGGTTCTCGTCGACATCGGCGCCGAGGGGTCCGTCGGAGCCAGGCACGCAGGAAACTCCCGCTTGTTTCATCGCGCGGATGGCGGATACCTTGTCGCCCATCAGCCGGATCGTTTCCGGCCGCGGGCCGATGAAGATGAATCCGCTTTGCTCGACGCGCTCGGCGAAGTCGGCGTTTTCCGCGAGGAACCCATAACCCGGGTGGATGGCCACGGCGTCGGTGACCTCGGCGGCGCTGATCAGGGCTGGACCGTTCAAATAACTCTCCGCCGAGGGCGCCGGACCGATGCACACCGACTCGTCGGCGAGGCGCACCGGTTTTAGATCGCGATCCGCGGTCGAATGAACCGCAACGGTCTTGATCCCCAGCTCGCGGCAGGCGCGTAAGACTCTGAGCGCGATCTCACCCCGGTTAGCAATCACGATCTTGTCAAGCATGGCTCAGTTAACGAACCTCGAACGAAACAAGGAGGCCTCCCTGCGAGCAAGGATTCAACTTCGTTTCAGTACGAACAGGGGCTGGTCGTACTCCACCGGTTGGCCGTTGTCGACCAGAATCGCGGCGATCGTGCCGTCGCTATCGGCTTCGATCTGATTCATGACCTTCATAGCCTCGATGATACACAGAATCTCGCCCCGTTTTACCCGCTGACCCATTTCGACGAACGGTTTGCTGGTCGGAGAGGCGCCGAGATAAAAGGTTCCGACCATCGGAGCGGTGATGGAATGACCTTCAAAGTCTGGTTTCGGTTTAACATCGGCGGGAGCTGCGGCATGCCCGGGCGCGGCGGGGAGCTGCGGATCCGCTAGCTGTAAGAAGGTGTGACCCCCTGGCGGGGCCCGATAGCGGCTGATGCGGACGGATTCCTCCCCCTCGTGGATTTCGAGCTCGGCAATCCCGGACTCTTCCAGGAGCTCGATTAACTTTTTTACTTTACGGATGTCCATCTTTTTCCTGGTAGGGCGAATGTGTGGCATGGGCTCGCAAGCGAGCGATCGCTGCTTGCAAGGCAAGCTCATATCCCTGTGGCCCGAGACCGCTGACAATCCCCACCGCGACTCCGGAAAGGTAAGAAGTGTGGCGAAAAGCCTCGCGCGCGAAGATATTGGATAGATGAACTTCGATAAACGGTATCTTGACTGCTACGAACGCATCGCGTAGCGCGATGCTCGTGTGCGTGAAAGCGCCGGGGTTGATAATGATAAAGGCGGCGTTTTCCGACTGCGCGCGATGAATACGCTCCACCAGCTCGTGTTCGGCATTGCTCTGAAACGAGGACAGCGTGTGTCCCGCGGACAGCGCCAGAGCCTCGAGGCGGGA
Source organism: Pseudomonadota bacterium (assembly GCA_030859565.1). NCBI lineage: Bacteria > Pseudomonadati > Pseudomonadota > Pseudomonadota bacterium. The sequence goes on along the minus strand of JALZJW010000063.1, from coordinate 11,469 downwards.
CTCGATCTCCGCGAGCGTCGTGGTACCGTAAACCTCCGGCTCACGTGTTCCTAATAGATTAAGGTTGGGTCCGTTGATGAGCGCCAGTTGCGACATACCCGGTTCTTGAATCGCGGTTAGTTGCCGCTTGTTTGCGACACATTAGCATAAGTTAACGGCGGAAACGAGCAAATTACCCGCTATTTTGCGGCGCGGCGAAAGGCCGCGCGGAACCGTCGGCGAGGAATCTAGGGAAGCTCTGCAAGGGTGTCGCGAGCAAGCCCAGATGCGCGAAGCCGCGGAGCGAGTCGCGAGACATATCAGGTAGATAGGCGAGCGACGAGCGAGCACGCGACAAAGCAGATGGGCTGCGCAGTAACTTTTGCAGAGCTTCCTTAGGCGGGAATGCGGAGCAGCCGTCGTATGAGATTCTCGACTTCGTCCCGGTGCACTTGGCCGGGCTGGGTGAAGGCGATTCTCCTGTTACGATCAACGATCACCGTGTAGGGTAGCGCGCCGCTCGTATTACCGTAACTCAGGGCGACTTGGATGGCCTCCGCCTCGCCGGTCAGCGTCGGGTAATTGATCCCGGCCCGGTTCGCGAATTCTTGCGTCGTGCCAAGCTCATCGATCGCGATACCCACGATCTGCAAGCCCTCGTCCTTATAGTCTTCTTGGAGCGCGATGAGATCCGGGATCTCTTTTTGGCACGGAGGACACCAGGTGGCCCAAAAGTTTAATAGCAAAACTTTTCCGTTCCACTCGCTGATGCGGCGGCTCTCGCCTCTGAAATCCTTGAGTGAAAAATCGGGCCGCGCCTGCCCCACGAGGGTCGAAGGTGAGGAGTCCGCCCGCGCGCCCAGGTGTTCGCGGAGAAGATAGCCCCCGCCTCCCGCGACGATCAGAAACAAACAATAAAATGCAAAACGGTAAGCCGGGCTCAACGGCGCAACACCCGATCGAGGTGCGAGCGAAACGCTTCCGGCTCGACGAACCCGACAAGACGTTGATTGCGAAGCTCGGTACCGTCCGGTGTGTAAAAAAGCAAGGCCGGCGGCCCGAAGACTCCGAGGCTCGCGAGCAGCTCGCGGTCCTCATCATCATTAGCCGTTACGTCCGCTTTGATTAGCGTTAACTTGGAAAGCTGTTGGCCGACGATTTGGTCGACAAAGGTATGTTTTTCCAGCTCTTTGCACTCGACACACCAGTCCGCGTAAAAGTCCACCATCACCGGCTCGGCACGATCGCGCGCCGCGCGTAAGGCCTGCTCCAAACCCGCGGTACCCTTGACCCGCATGAAGCTCAGCTTGAGTGGCGCCGTGGCGGATCCCTGCGCCAGGAGTGTGGCGCCCGCGAATGGACGCCACATATCGGTGGCCCCCGCGGCCGCGCCGACGATTAAGAGGCCGCCGTAAGTCAAAACCAAAAACCCGGCGCCGCGCGCCAGACGGTGACCCCATGACGCGGTCTTATGGAGTAGATCGAGGGCTCCCAAGAAAATCGCCCCGGTCGTCAATAACAGCCCCCATAGCAACACGGTGAAAGCCGGCGGCAGCAAGCGTTCCAGCATTAAGACCGCGACTGCGAGCATCCCAAACCCGAAGAACGCCTTGACCTGTTGCATCCAAGGCCCGGCTTTGGGAAGGAGCTTCCCGGTCGAAGTACCCACCGCTATCAGCGGTAATCCCATGCCGATGCCCAAGCAAAAGAGCGCCATTCCGCCGAGCACCGCGTCACCGGTCTTACCGATATAAATCAAGGCCCCGGCCAGGGGCGGCGCCACGCAAGGTCCGACGATCAGGGCGGAGAACAATCCCATCGCCGCGGTTCCGTGCACGGTTCCGCCTGCTTGCGCGTTACTCGCCCGGGCGAGGCGCGTCTGCCAACTTGCCGGCAGTTGTAACTCGAACCAACCGAACATCGACAAGGCGAGGCCGACAAAGACCGCGGCGAAGAACACCAGCACCCACGGATTTTGAAACGTAGCTTGCAAGTTATGGCCGAAGCGTCCGGCGATCACCCCCATGACCGCATAGGTCGCGGCCATCACCACGACAAATACGCTCGATAAAATAAATGCCTTGCGCGTGGTTGCGTGCTCGCCTTGGCCGGCGATGATTCCGGAGAGAATCGGGACCATGGGAAACACGCACGGTGTAAACGCGAGGAGGATCCCGAACCCCGCGAACATGGCCAGTGTCGCGAGCACGGCGCCGCCTTCGAGTTGCCGCGCCAACGCATCGTGCTCGGCGACGGGTTCGCTTGCTCCCCCGGAAGCGGCGCCGGCCGCCACCTGCGCTGGCAGTCGCAGGCTGAGCGTCTTCTGCATCGGAGGGTAGCAGATCCCGTCTTCGGCGCAGCCCTGATACCTGAGGGTTAAACCGACCTCGGCCTCGCCGGGGCTTGGGCGTCTGAGCGACAGCGGGACCGTGATAGACCCGGTATGCACCTCGACAGATCCGAACTCCGGATCTTCCTTGAAGTGCCCCGAGGGAAGATTAATGCGCCCGAGCCGGACGTCGCCGCCGGTCAGGTCAAATCCGAATTTATCCTTATATAGGTAATAACCATCGGCGATGTCCCAGCGCGCGGCGAGGGTCGCCGGATCTTTGATGTCGACCGTGACGCGAAATGCTTCCTCGGGCGGTAAAAACTCCCGGCGGGCCGGTTCGCCCGCGAAACCGCGCTTGAAATCCTCGAATATATTCGCCGCCCCCCGTTGTTCATCAGCAAACACGGGTAGCAACGTTCCAAACAACCAAACTAAACAGACAGCGCTGATAGTCTTCATGGGGCTGCGTTCACCATCTCGTTAATCCAGCTTAAATACGGGCTCGAGCCCCGCACTATAGGGACCGCGATGATTTCGGGGAGTTCATACGGATGTTCCGATTTTAACAAGGATTCCACCGCCTCGTAACGCCATCGGCGGGTCTTGATCAAGAGCAGGACTTCGGCACTCGATTCGAGCTTATCGGCCCAGCGGTAGATCGAGTGCACCGCGGGAAGGATATTGACGCAAGCGGCGGCGCGTTGTTCGACCAACCGGGTTGCGATCCGGCCCGCGACCGCGTTGTCGGGGCACGTCGATAGCACGAGGAGGTAGTCTTCGCCATCCGTCATGCCGGTCCTCGTTTAGATTGGGCGTACCGGGGTCCGGGATCGGTTGACAGTAACGGCTCGCCACCTATAATTAGCACTCACAAGAAGCGAGTGCCAACACCGCTTTGTTTTTCTATCGCACATCGGAGGAGGTCAAAATTCATGAATATTCGTCCCTTACACGATCGGGTCATCATCCGCCGCCTAGAAGAAGATCGCAAGAGCGCGGGGGGTATCGTCATTCCTGACACGGCCGCGGAAAAACCCATGAAAGGAGAAGTGGTTGCCGCGGGTCCGGGTAAGGTCACGGACGACGGCAAGGTCAGAGCGCTCGACGTTAAGCCCGGTGACCAGGTGCTTTTCGGCAAGTATTCCGGTACCGAAGTCAAAATGAACGGCCAGGACCTGGTGGTCATGCGGGAAGACGACATCATGGGCGTCATCGAAAATTAAATCTTTACTATAGAGGTGAAACATGGCAGCTAAAGAATTGAGGTTTAGCGAAGATGCCCGCAGGCGCATGCTTGCCGGAGTCAATATCCTAGCTAATGCGGTTAAGATAACACTGGGTCCGAAAGGTCGGAACGTAGTGTTGGAAAAGAGCTTCGGATCGCCCACGGTGACCAAGGACGGGGTGTCGGTCGCCAAGGAGATCGAGCTCAAGGACAGGTTCGAGAACATGGGCGCCCAAATGGTGAAAGAGGTTGCCTCGCACACCTCCGACGAAGCGGGCGATGGCACCACCACCGCGACGGTTTTGGCGCAGTCGATGCTGGTCGAAGGAGTCAAGGCGGTGGCGGCCGGCCTGAATCCGATGGATCTCAAACGCGGCATAGACAAATGCGTGGCCGCGACGGTTGAGGAATTGAAAAAGCTATCCAAGCCCTGTAACGACGAGAAAGCCATCGCCCAGGTGGGCACGGTCTCGGCCAACGACGATAAGGCCGTCGGGGAGATCATCGCCCGGGCCATGGGCAAGGTCGGCAAGGAGGGCGTTATCACCGTCGAGGAGGGCCAGAGTCTCGAGAACACGCTGGAGGTTGTCGAAGGCATGCAATTCGATCGCGGCTATCTCTCGCCGTATTTCATCAATAACCAGCAGAACATGAATGTCGAGCTGGAAAACCCGATGATCCTCATCCATGACAAGAAAATCTCCAACATTCGTGACTTGTTGCCGATCCTCGAGGCCGTAGCCAAGTCGGGACGGGCGCTGCTGGCGATCTCCGAAGACGTGGAGGGCGAGGCCCTGGCCACGCTGGTCGTCAACAATATTCGCGGTATCGTCAAGGTGGCGGCGGTCAAAGCGCCCGGCTTTGGCGACCGCCGCAAGGCGATGTTGGAAGACCTCGCAATCTTGACCTCGGGCACGGTCATTGCCGAAGAGGTCGGGCTGAGTCTCGAGAAGGCGAGCTTGGGCGATCTCGGAACCTGCAAGCGGGTCACGATTACCAAGGAAGAGACGACCATCATCGGCGGCGCGGGCGATCCCAAGGCCATCGAAGGCCGGGTCAACCAGATCCGCGCGCAGATCGAGGAGTCCACTTCCGATTACGACAAGGAGAAGCTCCAAGAGCGCGTGGCTAAGCTCGCCGGCGGCGTGGCCGTGATTAAGGTCGGCGCGGCCACCGAGACCGAGATGAAGGAGAAGAAGGCGCGGGTCGAGGACGCCTTGCATGCGACGCGCGCGGCCGTCGAGGAAGGCGTGGTGCCGGGCGGTGGCGTGGCCTTCATCCGGGCCCTGGAGGGGTTGAATGCGCTCAAGGGCGAAAATCACGACCAAGACATCGGCATCCAGATTGCCAAGCGCGCGATGGAAGAACCGCTGCGTCAGATCGTGGCCAATGCCGGCGAGGAGGCCTCCGTCGTTCTTTCCAAGGTGAAGGAAGGCAAGGGCAGCTTCGGTTACAACGCCACCAGCGGGGAGTATGGTGACATCGTCAAGATGGGTATCATAGATCCGACCAAGGTGACGCGCACGGCCTTGCAGAATGCCGCTTCGATCGCGGGACTCATGGTCACCACCGAAGCGATGGTGGCCGAATCACCGAAGGACGAGGAGAAGATGCCGGGACGCCACGGGCACGGCGGCATGGGCGGCATGGGCGACATGGACATGATGTAATCCCGAAGGGATCCGCTCGCACCACTAGAAACCCCGCGCAACCCGCGGGGTTTTTTTGGCCACGACCCCAGCAGATTTATTCACAAGCTCTCACTTATAAGCGGGAGAGGTCGAGCCCTGCCCGATCGCTGGCCCAGGCCTCTGCCAGCCGCCTCTCGGCGACACGTGCTTGGCGTTTATCTCCCCGCCGCTTGTAGACTTCCGTGAGGCCATAGAGCGCCCAGCCGTTGTGAGGCGCCTCGCGCAGGCTCGCCCGGAATGCGTCCTCAGCGCCGGCGAGATCGCCCGAGAGCAAGAGCACGGCGCCGAGCGACTGGCGCACCGGATAGTACCAGAACGGCGGCTCCGAGTAGGAAAGCTTATCCTGAATGGCTACCGCCCGCTCTAGCTCGGTACGCGCGGACTTCAGGGCGCCTCCAGCCTGGGCGATGCGAGCGAGTAACACGTGGCGGGCGAGCGCCAGCACCTCGCCCGCGGGGATCCCGCCGGCCGCGAGTGCGGAAAAGTCGCCGCGGGCCGCGATCGCCGCGATCGCCGCCGCCGCGCGCTCAGCGGCCTGGATATCCTTACGGGACGCATGGGCCACGCCGCGAGCGTAGTGCCACATTGCCTGAACATAGGGCAGACTGGATCCGGGATCGGCCAAGGCCCACACGGTCTCGGGCGCGCTGAACTGGGCGTGGGCAAAATAAGGCGCCGCTTGAATGGGCTGCACCCAGGGAATGGCCCGGGCCGCATCAGGGGTCACCACGCGCGCGAGCTTCTCCGCCGCGGCGATGGCGGTCTTGCCGTCGCCCGCCATCTGGGCCGCGGCCATGAGCGAGTGCACATTGTGTGGATAATAAGCCTGCGGGTAGATGCCCTCGGGTGCTGCCGCGGCGATATAGGCCTCATCGGCCGCTACCCCCGCCTTATTCACGGCCAGCGCGTCCAGATAGCGGCCCATGCGGAAATAGATATGAAAGGGCATGTGCACGAGATGGCCGGCGCCGGGCATGAGATCCGCGAGACGCATGGCATAGGGTTCCGCCCGCTCCGGCCGGTCCGAAGCCTCGACCATGTGGATGTAGTAGTGGATCGCCCCCGGATGGTCAGGATGTTTGTCCAGCACCCGTTCCAAGACGGCGAGGATCTCCGCGGTTCTGCCTTTCGGCCGGCGGCCGTTCGATGCCCAGTAGTCCCAAGGCGTGAGATCCATCAGGGCCTCGGCGTAGAGGATCTGGATGTCCGCGTCCTCGGGATAGCGGGCCGCCACTCGATTCATGGCCGTGGCGTAGGCGGCATCCAGGGTCGCCCGCTCGGCGTTTTCGGAATAGCGCTTATCCAGCGCCTCGATCAGCGCTCGTTCACGGCTCGAAGCGTAGCGGGCTTTTTCTTGCGCCTCGCGCAGGGCCGCTAGCGCAGGCTTGACTGCGGAGGAGTCCATCGGCGCGTTGATGTTGGGGCCGAGCACGAGCGCCTCACCCCAGGAGCAGAGGGCGCACTTCGGATCGAGCCTCTGCGCCATCCGAAAGGCGCGCCGCGCTTCGGTATGGTTGAACGCGTAGGTGAGCCGCAGGCCTTGATCGAAGTACTCCTGGGCGCGTTCACTGGTGGTCGTGATCTTGTAGCTCAGCGTGCCGAGGTTGTCCCAAAGCGGTGGCGCGCTCTCGACGAAGGACTCGGAGGGACGGCGCGCTTGATGCGCGAAGCCCCCGACCTCGCCCCGGACCGCGTGGTCGTGTCCAGGGGTTGCTTGAGCACTGGCCGACAGAACCGTGGCGATCCCGGCGGATAGTGAGCAAACCGCAATAATATGCATAAAAAACATTATCATTCCTCCGCAACAACTACAGGTTCCGCGATAACAGACCGAGCGTCTCAAACCAGGGGCTGCTCTATGGACTCTACCATCCGAACTATGACGCCCAGCTTTGATATCGGGCTTCGGGGGGCGCGCACCGCGGTGGTGGGTCAGCCACGCTCCTCTACCGGTAGAAAGGGCCTGGCGGCGGGCCCTGTATAGAGCTGGCGCGGACGGCTGATCCTATGATCGGTATCCGCGATCATCTCCTTCCACTGCGCGACCCAGCCGACCGTGCGGGCCACGGCAAAGAGCACCGTGAACATGCTGGTCGGAAAGCGCATGGCCTTGAGGATGATCCCGGAGTAGAAGTCCACGTTCGGATACAGCTTGCGCTGCACGAAATAGTCATCCTCAAGCGCGATGCGTTCCAGTTCCATGGCGATCTCCAGCAGCGGCTCCCGGGTGACGCCAAGCTCCGCGAGCACCTCGTGACAGGATTCGCGCAGCACCGCGGCCCGCGGATCATAGTGCTTGTAGACCCGATGGCCAAACCCCATGAGCCGCAGCGGGCTGTTCTTGTCCTTGACCCGCGCGATAAACTCGGGGATGCGATCCTTGGAGCCGATTTCCTGCAACATTGTGAGCACGGCTTCATTCGCCCCGCCGTGGGCCGGGCCCCAAAGCGAAGCGATACCGGCGGCCACGCAGGCAAAGGGGTTGGCGCCGCTCGAGCCGGCCGTGCGCACGGTTGAGGTCGAGGCATTCTGCTCGTGATCGGCATGCAGGATAAAAATCCGGTTCATCGCGCGCGCCATGACCGGGCTGAGCTTATAAGTCTCGCACGGCACCGAAAACATCATATGCAGGAAATTGTCGGCATACCTCAAATCGTTGCGCGGATAAACGAACGGCTGGCCGATGGAGTATTTGTAGGCCATGGCGGCGATGGTCGGCATCTTGGCGATGAGCCGGTGGGCGGCAATCTCGCGCTGCTCGGGGTCGGTGATGTCGGTGCTGTCATGATAGAACGCACTCAACGCTCCCACCACGCCCACCATCACGGCCATGGGGTGAGCGTCGCGCCGGAAACCGCGGTAAAAGGCAAGCACCTGTTCATGGAGCATGGTGTGATAAGTGATGATATCCTCGAAACCGGTCTTTTGACTGACGTTCGGCAGTTCGCCGTAGAGAAGCAGATAGCACACCTCGAGGAAATCGCAATGCTCGGCGAGATCCTTGATCGGGTAGCCGCGATGCAGCAGCACCCCCTGCTCGCCGTCGATGAAGGTGATCCGTGATTCACAGCTCGCGGTCGAGGTAAACCCGGGGTCATAGGTGAAATAGCCAAGCTCGCTGTAGAGCTTACGGATATCGATGACGCTCGGGCCCAGGGTGCCGCCGAGCAGGGGCAGTTTCACCCGTCTTCCCGAAGCCTCATCGATGAGCGTGATAGTCGCGGGCCCGGAGGCCGTATCCGGTATCTCGGGTGTGTGACTCATAGGTGTCTGAAACAGATCCGGTACCCGATGGGATCTCGTCTAGCACGACCGGTCGATCTTCGTAATCCCATAAAAATAGCGCGACTTAGGTCAGCTTGTCGCGGTCTTCCCGCGCCTCTAGTGTGGTGGTGTCTCTGAAATACCTATACAGTCACCAATATGTCGATACCGCCTTCGTCATTCCTGCGAAAGCGGGAATCCAGCGTCTTTTGTGGATTCCGGGTCTCCTGCGCTTCGCACCTTCGCCCGGAATGACGGGGCAAACGCGACCCGTTATTTACGAGACACTACACTAGGTGATGCTCAGGGCCAGTGTCGTTTTGCCGACCAGACGGGGACCGATCAAGGCGACGGCGGCTTGTCTAGCCAAGGCTTCTCGACCAATATTGGCGTTACGACGCAATAACATCCGTGTACATTATCCATCCTATGGATGATATACAAGGATTACAAATCCGAAGCGTGTCGCTCGCGTCCTCGCCCTCGAAGCGCTGGAGATTCGCGAAGAAAGTCTCTGGTGTGCGCCTCCAAGGCGTCATGGAATTATTCCGACGGGCCTCGGCTTAGCTTGCGCTGCAATGACCGCCGATGCAGGCTAAGGCGGCGAGCCGTCTCGGAGATGTTGCCGCTACAATCGTGCAACACTTTCTGCAGATGCTCCCATTGTAACCGCTGTACGGACACGGGTTGCACTGAAACCGAGGCTCCGAGGTTGGCTCGGTTGCGCCCGAACGCCGCTACGATCTCTTCCGCATCCGTGGGCTTGGTTAAATAGTGCACCGCCCCGAGCTTAATCGACTCCACGGCGGTGGCAATGCTCGCGTAACCCGTCAACACGACGATTTTCATCTCCGTACGCCAACCGGTTAGTTCCGCGACCAACTCGAGGCCCGACCGGCCGGGCATGACGAGGTCGACCACCGCGTAAGCGGGCGCGCTCAGCCGAGCGACCTTCACCGCCGCTTCGGCATCGTGCGCAATACTGACCGTAAAGCCACGCGTCGTCAGCGCTTCGCTCAAAACCTTGCAAAAAACTAGATCGTCGTCAACGAGAAGCAGGTCACCGGCGGTAATATCAGCCTCTCCTAGGTTCGTCATAGCTAACGGGTCACAAGCAGGATCGGCAGCGATAGCACCGTTCTCGGTCACAGGTATCGGCAACGATCTCGTCTTCGTGCGTGGTAGCGCGGCGCCGTAACGCAGCGTCTAGCTACCTCGTTCTGCGACTATAATAGCCTACCGCTCGGCTCACCGTTATGCGACAAATTGTCGCAGGCTGTTAGCGCGTGGTCGTTGTCATATCGCGTGCTAGTTTACCCGTCAACCCCGCCGTAGACATACGGCCGAGAGCGCGGTGGCGGACATCCACGAGGCTGGGCGCGGATCGACCAGCCAGGCAGGTTCGTGAGCGATCCCGGCCGCCAATAATCGGTAGGCGATCGCCGGGCGCGCATGGACCACGCGCACATGCGCGCCGCTCCGCCGCGCCCACTGACAAAACATAATGAGCCAATTGAGACCCGAGTCGCGCATGTCCGTCACAGCGGCCAGATCGATGATGTAGTTCTCATGGCGGTTTCGGTCCGGCTCGCAATACTGCCAGAGCGCGAAACCGAGCGACAAATCAAAATGACCCATGGCGCTGAGCGTGACGGTCTCGCGGTCCGCCGATAACATGATGGTAAAGGCTGCCATCGTCGTCTCCTAGCGTTTCGAGATTAATAGCACCTGCATTTAACCCTAGGCCCGTAGGCGGCGCAATAGGGCAAATTGCCGCGCGGCAATTCGTCGCAGCTTGCAACGCCGTGGGGTGCGACAATTTGTCGCATTTTCAAAGGCGATCGCCAAAACGACAGGCCGGTGTTCTCCTAATTTGCGTCATTGCCTTCTTCGCATTGGGCCACATCCGGGCCGCGCGTGCCGAATGCGCCGCCAACCATGTAACGGTAGTTGGTGAATTTGCTTTTCCCGAATGCGTCGTCGTATGTAATCCGCCCAAATATGTAGATAGCCTTCGTCCCTTCCTCAAAGAACTTTCTCTCCGAAGCGCTCAGTGCAAAATAGCGGTTAAACTTGTTCGATTCCATGCCTGGGCCGATAATCCCCAGACTAGGGGGGATTTTCGGAAACTCAAAGTTGGCCTCTGGCGGAAAGAATGCTATCGCTCCGATATAGTTCACATTAAATGCTGGGGTCTGCCCGGAATTTTTGACATTTATAAGCGCCACTGGGCCAGTGTCATCTTCGATCCCACTTATCAAGGCGCTGTTGACGAAGACGTAAGCTCGCAGTTGCCTTTCTGCGGTATCCTCGGCGCCTTTAACCAGGTCTCTAGTTGCTCTGTAGAGAAATACGGTAGCCGCGAACAGAAGTGCGGTAAAGGCAACGAGAGCGTGTCAGTAATTTTCAGTCTATAGCCAAAGAATGGCGGCCAGAATTCGGTTCCCTCATCACTAGCATTCTTTGCATGATCAGTGGACTCGGCATTGCTGGTGTTGGCGGCAGCGGCCGTGGGGCTCTTGAAATCTGCCTTGGAGTTTTGCTCGGGTGGTACGGTATTTTTGGTTTGTACCTTGGCTTCGATCCTTGGAGTGTCTTGCGACTGTTGTGACTGGGCTATTCCGGCAAACAATGCCAATGAAAGTAAAAGCCAGCGCACCATCAGCATGCGCGGATCGCTGCGCCGAATATGTTGGATTGTTGCAATTGTTGTAACAAAACGCAAAGTCATGACGTAGAGCGGAAGATATTTCTTGCTGACCTTATGGAGCGTGCCGATGGTGCCGCGCTTAACCAGCGACCAGAAGCCCTCGATGGTATTGGTGTGGATAGCGCCGTGAACATATTCGCCTGCGCCGTATGCACCATGCCATGCGGTAAATGGCGGTCAATGTACCGATAGCCTTTGTGGTCATCGGTAGAGATCAGGCTGACTTTGTCCGATATGGTCTCACGCATGAACGCGTTAAGGGTTTCAG
>JALZJW010000062.1 GCA_030859565.1 Pseudomonadota bacterium | reverse complement strand
TACGCAAGCGGGCTCGATCGGTCGCCGGTGCGGCGGCCGATTGGGTGCGCGAAGACCGCGACCGGCATCGATGAGGATCGTCGTCCCCGACGCTTCAGTGTTGCTCAAATGGGTGCTGCCTGCCGAACGGGAAACGTATATCGAGCAAGCATTCGCGCTGCGAGATGCTTTCGTCGCCGGACGCTGCCGCCTTCTTTTGCCGTCCCTATGGATCTATGAGGTAGGTAATGTCCTCGCGCTCAAGCGCCCACGGCGTGCGGTTGAAGCGCTCAATCTCTTGGTCGCTTTCAAATTTGAGTTCGCCGAACCCGACGATGCTTGCCGAAACAAGGCGTTCGAGTTGACGGAGCACTTCGGCGTTTCGTTCTACGACGCCGCCTACCATGCGCTGGCTACGGTGAACCACGGTGTGTTCGTCACCCCTGACGATAAGTATCTGAGGAGGGTCGATCCCGCTGCGTACGTGATATCGCTTAAGGACTGGCGGCGCTGATGCACGGCTGCCATTCGATCGCGGTGAGAAGCAACGCATCACCTGCTCTGCCGATCGGTCCGAAAGGTTCCATCGCCGGCACGACGGTTTTCGCCTTGAACCAAATGCATGACGCTATCGCCGCCCGAAGCGCGGCGAATGAGCATCTCTAATCCTGTGCTCCGCCGCTCAAACCAATTCCGATCAAGGAGCGTTTGTCGATCCTCTACATCGAGAAAGGAAATCTCGATGTGCTCGATGGCGCATTTGTCGTTGTCGACAAGAACGGCGTTCGCACGCACATCCCTGTGGGTGGCGTGGCCTGCTTGATGTTGTAGCCCGGCACCCGCGTATCGCACGCCGCGCGCGCACTAGCGGCGCGCGTCGGCACTCTGCTCGTTTGGATTGGAGAAGCGGGAGTGCGTCTGTACTCCGCGGGGCAACCGGGCGGCGTCCGCGCGGATCGGCTCCTTATATCAGGCAAAGCTCGCGCTCGATGCCTGTTCCCCGCACGCGCGGGGATGAACCGGCCGCAAGCTAACCCGACTTCAGCAACTCGTTCTTGGTTTTGACGATAGTGGGTATCTACTTCACCCCACCGGCTTCTGGATGTGCCCCCTTTTGGTGGGAACCGAAGCAACTAACCACAACATATAGATCCAGGTGGGGCTAAGTGGATACGCACTTTGACGATTTTCCAGGGGCCTGGAATCGTAAGTGGCCGATGGGCCAAGGCTGTAACTCTGCTTAGCGGCAAAAAGTGCGTGTAGTGCCGACCTCGCCTCTTGATCGGGTGCATTTTCCTCGACAATGGTGGGATGTTCTTGCGCGCCAAGATCCGCGTCAAAGACGGGAAACCTCACCGTTATAGGAGCATTGTCGAAATCGACGCACGAAGGATCGCAGAGTAGTACAACGCCAAGTCTTGTACTTGGGCGAGATCAACGATAGTCAACAAACAGTCTGGTGCAAGACGATCTCGGGGTTCGAATCACCCCGGCCCACAGCATTTGCCTCATAGTGCAGATCTTGGCTTGTAGTGACGACCTTTTGAGGCCGCTTTAACAATATCAATGGATTACCCTTTCGCCAACCCCCGAGTTGCGAAAGTCGGGTTAGAACCAATTTTCAAAATGGCTGCGCGGGCGTGATCCGGCGTCGGGCGGTGCTCGGAATCCTCACATGCTGCCGTGCATGCTCCGGTTGCTCGTCTCATGCTTGAGACTCGCCCCTCCGGGGCTCCCGCTCCGTCCCGTTCCCGACGAAACGGTCCTGCGCTCCGTCCTTACCCGCCTGACACCCGCTCGCAGCATTTTGAAATGAGGTTCTTAGAACAAGAGATGACTGATGGGCCATGCCACGATATAACCGAGCAATACGCCGAGAAGCAGATCGCTCGGATAATGATGCGCGACGGCGATCCGCGCCCATCCGATCAGGGCTACGATCGGGAACAATACGCCAGCGGTGTCGGGCAGCGTAAACACGATCGGGACCGAAAGCGCCATCGCAGTCATGCAATGGCCGCTCGGACAAGAATACCGATCAAGCGGCCGCACCTCGGAAGTGAGGTTCAGCACGCGATCCATTGGGCGCAACCTCGCGATATACGCCTTCATCACCGGGTAGATGACATGCGTTATCCCGAGCGATAACAACGCGGCAAAGATTATCAAGGCCGCGCTCCACCCCTGATAGATCGACAAAGCAACCCCGTACAGGACGAACAGCCAACCGTTGCTGAGGTGGTTAACCGCCCTCGCTAGGGCGCGCAGGCTGCCTCGACGCGCGGCGTCCACCTGCCACAGTACGATCGCTATTTCCTTGTCATGCAGCCATTCTAAAACAGCCCGCAGGCGGGCGTGCTGTTTCTCGCCCTGCCGGACCGCCAAGATCTGGGCTGAGATCCGCTGGGTTAGACTGACTGGCTGATGCATTTCCTGTCTTCAAGACGACGCGATGCGTCAAATACTGTAGCTAAGCGCCGATGATTATGAAATCCCCGCGTCGCAAGCAGCGCGTGCGATCGGCGGCCCACAGATCACCCCAAGGCTCTTTAGCACTCGCGCGCCCTTCCCTGTCCCGAGCGTTCTAGCGAAGATTTACCGGACTCGGCAGTAGCTTGGCACCCAACTGCGCTCTAGGAGCGCCGGCCGGACTCCGTTGTAGTCGAAAGCCAACCCCTCCGCGATCATCGCGTCAAGGTTAAAAAGCAACCTGCTTTCCGGGAGATCGCGAAAGAACAGGCGGTACATCGGACGCACGATCAAGCGCGCGAACCTAATCCCGATGGGGCCGATAAAATTTCGCCGCTGGCCCACATGCGCGAGCTCGTCCACCATTATTTCGTGCAGCAATTCCCGCAGCCGGTCGCGGGCCTCCGGTTCGTCGGCGAGAATTGCGTCGAATGCGTTTTCCAAATGGTGATAGAACGTCAAACCCATCAGCTCGGTGACAAAGGCGGGCGCGTTCATTAGCTCACCGGGCAGCCGGGCAAAAAACTGATAGAACCAGCGTTGGGCCCAACCGAGCGGCTCCCATTCGACAGCATCAAGATGAAAGGTACGAAACATCTCATAAAATAGGCGCGCGTGACAGAATTCCTCTGCCAGATGCACGCGGCTGATCCGTTGCGTCAGATTCTTGGTCTTTGCCATCGCGGGGATGACATCCCACGCGGCTTGGATGCCGACCCACTCGTGGCGGGCGAACTTATAGATACAGGTCAGCAACAGCGTTTTGCGGTCGAGGGCTTCAAGGGGATCGATAAGTTTCTTATAGTTGCGATAAAAGGCCGACGGTTTACATAACGGTTGCCGCGAACGCACCGGATTGTCCTTGAAATACCCCAAGCGCGCCCGTTTCTCCGTAAGATCCTTATCGTCTTCGAGCAGATCGCCCCCGTGGCGGGTCGTAAACCCCCAATAATTCTCGAAGTTGCGACGCCGATCCTCGGCAGTGGTTGGGGAAAAAATCGAGCGGTATTTCTTGTTGCGTTCCATAATGGCTCGTTAGTTTTCTAGGTTATTGATCGACTAACGCATTAATCAAAGAACCCGTCCGGCCGGGGTCTTAGTGGAGCTGGCGAGAGGATTCGAACCCCCGACCCGCTGATTACAAATCAGCTGCTCTACCGACTGAGCTACGCCAGCGAGTACATAGGGCGGCGATTCTAGGAATTCTAGCGCGAAGGATCAAATACCGGTATACCAGTCACGGCTCACGGGATTGCCCCTCTTGGCATTTTTGGCAGACCCCATAGAGATACAACGCGTGATCGGTAATCGAGAATCCATGGTGATGGGCGATATCGACCTGCCGGTCCTCGATAACGTTGTCCACGAATTCGACGATTCTGCCGCAGCGTACGCATACCAAATGATCGTGATGCGTTCCTTGATTCAACTCGAAGACCGAATGCCCACCCTCGAAATGATGGCGCGTGACCAGCCCCGCCCCTTCGAATTGGGTCAACACGCGATACACCGTGGCCAGACCCACGTCTTCCCCGGCATCCAGCAGGGCCTTGTACACGTCCTCGGCACTGAAATGCCGGCGATCGCCGGTCTCGAGGATATGCAGTATGCGTAGCCGCGGTAGCGTCGCTTTAAGCCCGGCTTTCTTGAGATCTTGGGTTTCCAGAGTCATATCGTTGCTGAGTGGCGGACCGGCGCAGACCACCAACAGCCTATGGAGCGCTTGGCCTATAGCGAGCACGCCCGTCCGGCCGCCAGTATACCTATTATCGATGGATTACTGTATAAGGGTGGCGGCGCGTAGCAATGGCGGATAAAATAGCTACAAACTATTCTCAACAAAAGGGGGAGTCTGTCCATGCGTACTTTTCGCACCTTAGCCCCGCTCTGCTTAGCGTTGTTGCTTGCCTCTTGCTCCAGTGGGATGCTGGAATCGCTTCGCGTGCCGTTGGTTTATCGCGTCGATGTGCAGCAGGGAAATGTCGTCACTCAGGAAATGCTGGCCCAACTCGAGGCGGGCTTGGATAGGAACAAGGTCCGTTATATTATGGGGACACCCCTGCTGGCGGATGTCTTCCATCAGGACCGCTGGGACTATGTCTACACCCAACAAAACGGCGGCGACACTCCGGCCCAGCGGCGGGTATCCTTATATTTCGAGAATGATCATCTGGCTCGCATCGACGGCGATGTGAAGGCCGCGCGCGCGCCGCTTATCTACACGCCGCGCCAAGAGGTAACCATTCAAGTCCCCGGCGAGCGGAAACGGAGCTTGTTCGAGCGCTTGCTGGCGGGCATCGGTTTAGGCGAGGACGACTCGGACCGTGTCGCGGACCAGGTCAACAAAAAAGAGGAAATCGAACTCGCCACGCACTAAAACCGCCCTGGCCTGCCGTCATCGGAATGATTTAGTTTTCCTTTTCCGGCGCGCCTCCTTAGGATCAAGCACCAAGGGGCGGTAGATCTCGATCCGATCTCCGCTTCGAGGACAATAGTCCAAGGCACGGGCTTGGCCGAAGATACCAACCCCTTGGCGCCGCAGATCGATGCCGGGATAGCGATTCAGGATACCCGATCGTTGGATGGCTTCCTGTATCGTCGTGCCATCCGGTACGGATAACTCTACGATGACTTGCTCCTCGCGCGCAGCATAGGCCACTCGGATCGCGATCGCGGCGCTAGCGTTGCCGCTTGTTTCCATAGCGTTCCTCGGCACGGCGGCAAAAAGCATCCACGAGCGAGTTGGCCAATTGATTGAAGATTTGGCCGAAGGCGAGGCCGAGTACCCCTTTCGCCAGCTCGAAGTGCAGGTGCAAGGAGACCTCGCATCCTTGCGGACCGATGGGCTGGAACAGCCAGGTGCCGTTGAGGTGTTGAAACGGCCCCGCCTCTAATTTCATATCGATGCGACGGCCCGCCTGCAGTATGTTCCGGGTGGTAAAACTCTGCTGGAGAGCGCCCTTGGCCAAACACAGCGTGGCGCGCACCGCGTGCGGATCGCGGGCAAGCACCGTCGCGGCGGTACACCAAGGCAGGAATTCCGGATAAGATTCGATGTCATTGACCAGATCATACATCTGCTCGGCCGTATAGGGGGCCAAGGCGCTTCGATTAATACTGCTCATCGCCGCTCATCAAGCCGTTCATCCATGAGTGATATTAATACGAATGCAGCCAGGTTTATAAGTACGCGCTGGTCCCAACGCGGTACGCGTAGTCATGCCGAATCGCGGCCGCGGTGCTTATTATCGACGCCTGCCGCAATGGCGGCTCACCGTTATGAAAAAAGCAAAAATTTCTGAAAATACGATCACCCTCAACAAGAAGGCCAAGCACGACTACTCCATCGAGGAGCGATTCGAAGGCGGACTCGTGCTCGAGGGATGGGAAGTCAAAAGCTTGCGCGCCGGACGCATCCAGATCCGCGATAGTTATGTCTTACTGAAAAACGCGGAAGCCTGGTTATTCGGGGCTCTCATCACGCCCTTACCCACGGCTTCGACGCACATTCACCCCGATCCCCAGCGAACCCGCAAGGTATTATTGAATCGCAGCGAGATCAACCGCTTGATCGGCGCCGTGGAACGCAAAGGCTATACGGCCGTCGCCACTGCCATGTACTGGAAGCGCGGGAGAGCCAAACTGGAGATCGGACTGGCCAAAGGTAAGAAGGAACACGACAAGCGGGCCGCCGAAAGAGACCGGGATTGGCGGCGCGAGCAAGAACGGGTTTTGAAAGCGCGGGCGTAACTTCAAACATTGTCGCGCCCTGCGGACTGCTCCGGTTGCGCGTATAATGTAAACTTGTTGTAATTGAGATGGTCTTAGTTTCCCATGGGGGCGACCTGGCTTCGACGCGGGTCACAAAACCTAAGGGGCATGCCGAGGCGCAGCACACCTCGTAAATCCAACTGCAAACCAATATAGTTGCCAACGACGACAACTACGCCCTAGCGGCTTAATCCCCGCTAGCCTCTGACTGAGTCCCGTGCTTGTGCGCTCAACTCAGAGGCCGACTCTCACAAGCTCGCGATGAAGCCTGCCCGAGGCAGATTCGCTAAAACCTAATCGGGCCCGCCGCCGGTAATTCCTGCCACTCGGAAGACCGGCGGTTAAATTGAAGATCTGGCTACGCATGTAGAACCGAGGGCGGAGGACTTGCGGACGCGGGTTCGATTCCCGCCGCCTCCACCATTCACCAAAGGCCAACCGTTCTCGGTTGGCTTTTTTTGCCAGGCGCAACAGGCGCTAGCTTCCCGCCTGGAAGAAGAAGTTCGTCCGTACGCCGTGTAAGAAGACGGTTGCACACGCTGACTATGCCGGAATTTTGAAACGTCGCTTAAAACAGATAGGGGTAGTGGTGCGTTCAGAAAGCTCAAGTCGAGACCGTCCTTGAGGAAGCGCTCAGCGCTGGGTGCAGGCCGCTTGCTTAATGAATCTGTGCGCCGGATAATTGGGTATGACATCTACAATCGGCCACGCGCCGGAGAAACCCGGTATGCACGTCAGGGAATTGTCCGAGGGTGATCGCCATCGTTTGCTAATGCATTTCCTCGCGCTTGACGCGAGCGCCCGGCTGTTGCGTTTTGGTATTGTCTTCCCCGATGAACTGATTACCACCTATGTGCAACAGAACCTCAAGATGGTTTCAAGAAGATGGTGTGGTGATTACTGATCCGATTCAAAAGAGGCGGTTTATGTACGGGACCATGGTAGATATCACCGGCCGCAAGGCGGCCGAAGCGTAGCTTCACGCGCTACCTCCCGCGGCTAGGCCACTTTTCTCGCGTTAACTACGGTCAGGTCATGCAAAGGGAAGAAGAAACCGTGGTCCCAACGCCGCGTCAGCGCGTTTCTTCGGCACCTCCAGGAGTCCTGCTGAGCGCCCCCGAGGACTCGGGGTACAAACACCCTAAGCAACGCTGGAAGGTGTACCAAGCCGGATCACGGACGAGGATACGGGCAGCCTCATCGGCATTACCACCGAGCAGGCTAAACGGCAATGTCGCGATATAGATACCGGCGCCGATCGCCGTGGCCGCGATCCCAAGCGGCCGCGCCAGGAGGCCGTCGGCGGCCATGTAATCGGCTTTCGTCGATGGATTGGCGTAACCGGAGTGAAACCGCCGTCCGTAATTGTATTGATAGGCACCGCCACCCAGCTCGGCCACGTGGTCGGCCCGGGCCACCCGCGCCGTGGGGAAAGGCGCGGCCGCGCATGCCGCCGCGATGATATAAGGCCATAGACGAGATGAGAATTTCAGCATATCAACCTCCGCGTATTGATTGGAAAGTACCAAACCATTCCACGAACTAGCATTATTGTAACCGTTAGGTTCCACTTTGGCGCGTCAATGCCGGTAAACCTATAGGCCACCCCTTGAGGCTGTATAAGGCACCAGCAGCGTGCGCCATCTTCAAGAGACAAAGCCCGTTACGCTACACTAGTATAGCGCGGATGAACCCCGGTGGCGCGCAGGCCGAATCTCAAAAAAACGCTGTCGGGCCCGTTTCCCGTTCTCCGGAGAAACATATGACCCATGCTATCGGTAACCCAACTACGAATCTAAGCCGTTGCGATGTGCTGGTCATCGGCGGCGGTCCCGCCGGTTCAGCGGTGTCCGCCCTGCTGGCCGAACAAGGCTGGCACGTGGAGGTGCTGGAGAAAGACCAGCACCCGCGCTTCCACATCGGCGAATCCCTCCTGCCGCAAACCCTGCCCATGCTGGAGCACCTCGGGGTCTTGGCCGAGGTAGAAGAGATCGGCCTGCGAAAATACGGAGCCGAGGTCGTATCCCACGACCGCTCACGCACGGTCTATTTTGGCCGCGCGATGGGTGGTGCCCGGCCGTACGCCTATCAGGTGCGGCGGGCGGATTTCGATCGCATCCTGTTTGCGAATTGCGCGGCCAAAGGCGCGCGTACCCATACCGGTGTCCGGGCGCGGCAGGTGGAATTTCGTCCAGGACGGACCGCGCTCGTCCACGCGCAGAATGGGCAAGGACAGGCCCGAACCTGGGAGGCGCGCTTCGTCGTGGACGCGACCGGCCGTGACACCTTCCTCTCCGGCCAGTTAGGGGGCAAACGGCGCAACCCGCACCATAACAGCGCCGCGATCTTCAGCCACTTCGAGGGCGTGCGCCGGCTTAGCGGGCGCGACGAAGGCAACATCAGCATCGCGTGGTTCGAGCACGGCTGGTTCTGGGTCATTCCCTTCAAGGATGGGATCACGAGTGTCGGCGCGGTGTGCTGGCCTGCCTATCTCCAGAGCCGTCAGACCGATCTGGACCAATTCTTATGGGACACGATCGCGCTTTGCCCGCCGCTTGCGGAGCGCATGCAACACGCCAAACTCGCCATGCCCGCGCACGCGACCGGCAACTATTCCTATCAGCGCGCCACGATGAGGGGCGAGGGCTATATCATGGTGGGGGACGCCTTTGCCTTTATCGATCCGGTGTTCTCGAGCGGGGTCCATCTAGCGCTCAATAGCGCCACGCTCGGCGCACGGGCAGTGGATGCCTACCTGCGCGCAAGCCCGGAGTATCCGGCCCGGTTGCGCACGTTCGAACGCAGCGTGCGCTGCGGTGTCCGGACCTTCTCGTGGTTCATTTACCGCTTCACCCAGCCGGCCTTCCGGGAGCTTTTCATGTCGCCGAACAGTTTCTTTAAAATGGAGGAAGCAGTGTTGTCCATTCTGGCCGGCGACGTGTTCCAGAATCGCCGCGCGGCCTTGCCTATTCTGTTGTTCAAGTTGAGTTATTATCTGGTCTCACTCAAGGATATCCGGCGCAATTGGGCGGCCTTCCGGCAGCGCATGGAAGGCATCCCGGCCCCCAAGACGGCCTAACAGGAGGACGATAAACTGCTAGGACCAAGAAAGGCGAGCGTGGTAGCGACCGGGCAGGACTCTGCCGCGGCCAGCCGTGTGCCGTTGGTTCGATGTCCAAAGCCCGCGGCAAGCGAGGTTCTACATGTGGGCTACGTGGACAGCGAAGGGGTGCAGGCGGCGCTGCAGCACCGGCTCCGTTTTCCTCTCGCCCGGATAGATTATGGTGATGGCCGGCCGCCCGAAGCGGCGGGTCCCTGGCCGCTCGTGCGCCTCAAGCTGCCACAACTCCAAGCGGCCCCGCTCACCGAGGTTTGGACCAGCGGGCTTCCGGTCCAATATTTACATCACGATGGTCTTTGGCTCGCCGCCAACAAAGAGATCCTGTTCGGTTATTTCGAGGAGCACGAATCGGCAGGGCCCACGCTCTCGGGGCTGATCCAATCGGCCTATCGCCGCATTTTGACGCACACTCGCCGCGCCGGTTATGCCCACTTGCTACGCATGTGGAACTATCTGCCGGAGATCAATGAGCTCTCAGACGGTTTGGAGCGCTATCAGCAGTTTTGTATTGGCCGGCATCAGGCACTGGTGGACGAGCGGGTGGAATTCCACCACGGCCTCCCCGCGGCGACGGCGGTGGGCACCGGACCGGGACCGGTACAGATTTATTTCTTGGCCAGCCGGCAGGAGGGTATTCAGATCGAAAACCCGCGCCAGGTAAACGCCTATCACTACCCGCGCCGCTACGGCCCCAAGAGTCCGTCCTTCGCCCGTGCGAGCTTGCTGTCCTCGGAGTCGGGCAACCATCTCTTCATCGCCGGGACAGCCAGCATAGTCGGCCACGCCAGCCGCCATGGCGGCCATCCCTATCGACAGACCGTCGAGACCCTGGACAACATCGAAGCAGTGATCGCATCGGCCCTGGTTGCGCACCCGGAGTGGCATGGGGGGAACCCCACGTCCAAAGCGACGCTCTTGAAGGTGTACGTGCGCCGTCCTGAACACCTTCCGGCCATCGAAAGGGCACTCGCCGATCGGCTCGGATTGGTACCCCGCTGCCTGTTCCTGCGGGGCGATATGTGCCGCGGCGCATTGCTGATGGAGATCGAGGGAATCGTGAGCTTCGCGGATGCCGAACCCGTGGGCCCGGGCGAGCGTTAACATTCCGAAAGCCGCTCGACCTCGCGCCCATCGATCTCCCACCACTCACCCGCTTGCTTATCACGCGGCAGTAGGACGTTGCCATAGCGGATCCGGATCAGACGGCTCACACTCAGCCCCTGCGATTCCCACAAGCGGCGGACCTCGCGCTTGCGGCCTTCGCGCAGGACCACGTGAAACCAGCGGTTCGATCCCTGACCGCCGGCGGCGGTTACCGATGCAAAGCGGGCCCGGCCATCATCGAGTTCGATACCCTGCGTGAGGCGCTCGAGTCGCGCCCCATCGACCGCGCCGAGCACCCTGACGGCATATTCGCGTTCCAGCGCGAAGGACGGATGCATCAGGCGGTGCGCTAAGGCCCCGTCGTTGGTGAATAGCAGGAGGCCGCTCGAATTGAGATCCAAGCGGCCGATGCTGATCCAATGCCCGGCTACGGGCAGACGCTCGAAGACCGTGGGACGGTCCCCGCGCTCATCGCGGGTGCTGCAGAGGACACCCGCGGGTTTATAGTAGGCGATGACTCGGCGCCGTGGCGGAGCGCGGCGGGCGGCGGGAACGGTTTGCCCATCAATACGAAGCTCGTCGCTCGGGCTGGCGCGGTCGCCCGGTTGGGCAATCCGCCCGTTGATCCGGACACGCCCCGCGGCAATCCACGTCTCGATGAGCCGCCGCGATCCCAAACCCGCGCGCGCGAGCGCCTTCTGCACGCGCTCGGGCGGCGCTGCGGCGGTTGCGCGCGTCCGCAGCCGCGGGGCCTTCGCGGCAGTTCTTCCTCGGCGGGCTTGCGATTCAACCATACGATCCCGGCCCCTAGTGTATTGTCTCTGATATAGCTATACAGTCACCACTCTGTCGATACCCCCTTCGTCATTCCCGCGAAAGCGGGAATCCAGCGTCTTTTGTGGATTCCGGGTCTCCGGCGCTTCGCACCTTCGCCCGGAATGACGGGGCAAACGCAACCAGTTATTTACGAGATACTACACTAGCGCTCAATCATTCCACCGTTTCTCGCTCCAATTCCGCCTCGATTGTGAGTGCCAACTGTAGCTGCTCCGTGCCGGTCGGCTCGCCAAGCAGGGGTAATTCCGAGAGGTGCCTGAGGTTAAAATACTCTAAAAACTGCGGGGTCGTGGCGTAAACGGCGGGCCGCCCCGGGACATCGCGATGGCCCGCCAAGCGCACCCATTCCCGTTCGAGCAAGGTCTTCAGGGTCCCGGTGCTGACGGCGACCCCGCGCAGCGCCTCGATCTCCCCGCGCGTGATCGGTTGCCGGTAGGCGATGATCGCCAGCGTTTCGAGAAGAGCGCGCGAATAACGCGGCGGACGATCTTCCCATAGCCGATTGATCCAGGTCGAAAGGTCCGCGCGCGTCTGAACCCGGTACCCGCGCGCCACCCGGACTATCTCGATGCCGCGTCCGGCATAGTCCTCGGCGAGCGCGACGAGCGCGCGCTCGATATCGTCCCGAAGGGAATCGGGCGGCCCGTCCGGCTCGAACAGTGCCATCAGCCGCTCAACCGTCAGCGGCCGATCGGAAGCCATCAGCGCCGCCTCGACGATGTCCTTGATCACCGTAGCGTTCACAGAGCTCACGCCGCAGCTTTGATGTAGACCGGGGCCAGCGGCTCCGATTGCACGATATCGATCAGCGACTCTTTCATCAGCTCCAGGATGGCAAGAAACGTCACCACCGCCCCCATGCGTCCTTCCGCGAACGAAAATAGCTGGGTGAATTCCATGAACTCGCATTCCGCGAGCCGATCGAGCACCATCACCATGCGTTCGCGCACCGATAAGGGCTCGCGCTGTACATGGTGATGCGAAAATAATTGCGCCCGCGCCAGCACCTCGAAAAAGACCCCCCGCAGCGTATCGAGTCCGACCGCCGGGTGATGCCGCAGCGTCTGGCGATCGGCGATTTCGGGGGTAACGAGGTGCAGATCGCGCTCCAAGCGGGGCAGCGCATCGAGGTCTTCGGCGGCGCGCTTATAGCGTTCATATTCTTGCAGACGCCGCATGAGATCGGCGCGTGGATCGGCGCTTTCTTCCTCGTTCGGCACCGGCTTCGGTAGCAACATGCGTGATTTAATCTCGGCCAAGACCGCCGCCATTACCAAGTACTCGGCGGCCAATTCCAGCTTCACCACCACCATGAGATCGATGTAGCGTATGTATTGTTCCGTGATGCGCGCGATCGGAATATCCAGAATGTTAAGGTTCTGGCGTTTAATCAGATACAGCAGGAGATCGAGCGGGCCCTCGAAGGCTTCCAGAAAAACCTCCAAGGCATCCGGAGGAATATAAAGATCGGCCGGCAACGCGGTGACGGGCTGCCCGCGCACCATCGCGATCGGTGCGTCTCGCGCGCCGCGAAGCGCGATGCCGCTCGCGGTCTCCGCGCTCGAATCGGGCGCCATCCTGCTGTTCACGGACGATTAACGGTACACCACGGCCATCGCCTCGCGCACCTCTTCGATGGTGTCACGCGCAACATCGCGTGCGGCCTCGCAACCTTCGGCGACGATGGCCCGCACCGTATCGGGATCCTTGGCATACTCCTCGGCGCGTTCCCGGATCGGTGCGAGCTCCGCGAGTATGGTGTCAATCACCGGTTGTTTGCACTCCAGGCAGCCGATCCCGGCGTTACGGCATCCATCCTGGACCCAGGCCTTGACCTCATCGCCCGAGTAGACGGAGTGAAACTGCCATACCGGACACTTGTCGGGATCGCCGGGGTCTTGCCTGCGCACCCGCGCCGGATCGGTGCGCATGGTCTTGAGTTTTTGCACGATGGAATCCGGGGCTTCGCGCAGTCCAATGGTATTTCCGTAGGACTTGGACATTTTCTCCCCATCGAGGCCCGGCATTTTGGATTCAGGAGTGAGCAGCGCTTGCGGCTCGGGCAATATCACCCGGCCGCTGCCTTCAAGATAACCCAACAAGCGCTCGCGATCACCGAGCGCGATGTTATGTTGCGATTCCAGGTAGGCCCGGGCCGTCGCCAGTGCCTCGTTATCCCCTCGCTCTTGAAAACGCTTGCGCAGATCGAAGTACAGCTTGGCGCCCTTCTTACCCATCTTGCGCGCCGCTTCCTCCACCTTTTCCTTGAAATCCGGCTCCCGTCCGTAGAGGTAGTTGAACCGCCGCGCCACCTCGCGCGCAAATTCAATATGGGCCACTTGATCTTCACCGACGGGAACATGGCCCGCTTTATAGATTAAAATGTCGGCGGTTTGCAGCAATGGATAGCCGAGAAACCCATAGGTGGCGAGGTCCTTGTCCTTGAGCTTTTCTTGCTGATCTTTATACGTGGGAACGCGCTCGAGCCAGCCGAGAGGCGTAAACATCGCCAGCAGCAGGCTCAACTCCGCGTGCTCGGGCACTCGGGACTGGACGAACAGCGTAGCCTCCCCCGGATTGATGCCTACGGCGAGCCAATCGATTACCAGATCCCAAACCGAATCCGCGATGCCGCTCGGGTTCTCATACTCGGTCGTCAACGCATGCCAGTCAGCGACGAAAAAGAAGCATTCGTATTGATGCTGTAACTCGATCCAGTTCTTCAAGACACCGTGATAATGCCCAAGGTGCAGCATCCCGGTCGGGCGCATCCCCGACAAAACGCGATTCAGGCTAGGGCTCAAGGACAAGCTCTGGGCCCGTGGCGAGCAGGCAGCACGCGTTTCGGACCCGGGAAGGGCGGCCTCGCCAGCCGGCACTTCCAGCGGATATCCATGGATTTATCCTTATTTGGTCGTCGTCAACCACTCATTCAACCCCGCGAAACCGACTACTCATGCTATTGTTTCACGGATCTGACATCGGCGAATAGAGTCGCCGGGGAGTTTCCTTTATGATTATGCGAGTACTCATTTCGCACCTATTATGAAACTCCTCTTTGATCTAATTCCCGTCATCGTGTTTTTTACGGCCTTCAAGCTGGCCGATGACCCTCACCAAGGGGTTTTGACCGCGACTGCGGCCGCCATTGTGGCCACGCTCATTCAGGTACTCTATACCTGGATTAAGCACCGCCGCGTGCAACCCATGCTGCTGGTCACGCTCGCGCTGATTGTGATCCTCGGCGGCGCCACGCTGCTTTTACAAGACGAACGCTTTATCAAATGGAAGCCGACGGCGGTCAACTGGCTGTTCGCGATGGCCTTTCTCGGCAGCGAGTTTATCGGGAGCAAGAACCTGACGCAGCGCATGATGGCGGGGCATATGAATCTACCCGAGGCCGTCTGGACGCGCGTCAATTTGAGTTGGGTGATATTCTTTTTAGGCTTAGGGACCGCCAACCTCTATGTGGCCTTCAACTTCGCGACCGAAGTCTGGGTCAACTTTAAGCTTTTTGGTATGTTAGGCCTCACCTTGGTGTTTGTGTTCTTACAAGCGCTGTACCTCATGCGTCAAGCGGATTCCTTACACGGTAAGGAGCGCTAGCAGTGTATTACGCCATCATCGGTGACGATGCGAAGGATAGTCTCGACAAGCGTGCTAGCGCCCGCGCGGCGCACATCGCGCGCTTGCGGGTATTGCTGGATCAAGGGCGTGTCCTCATCGCCGGCCCGCACCCGGCGATCGATAGCGAGGATCCCGGCCCGGCCGGATTTACCGGCAGCTTGATCGTGGCGGAATTCGACTCGCTCGAAGAGGCGGAGACCTGGGCCCAAGAGGACCCCTATGTGGCTGCGGGGGTCTATCAACACGTCACGGTCAAGCCCTTCAAGAAGGTTTTCCCGTAAGTGTCTCATTCCGATCGGATCACGCGCGTGCGCCAGTGTCTGCATGCTGCACTCGATCCCGTGCGGCTTGAGATCGACGACGAGTCCGAACATCATCTCGGGCATGCGGGCGCGGCGAGCGGAGGCGGCCACTATACGGTCACGATCGTCTCGGAGCGATTCCGGGGCCTCGCGCCCATTGCCCGCCACCGCGCCGTTTATTCTGCCCTGGGTGGCCTCGTCGGCACCGACATCCACGCCATCAGCATCAAGGCATTGACCCCGGATGAAGAACGAACCAGCGGCTAGCGCGCCGTTTGAGGTGGGGTTCGACGCGAGGCCCGCCGCCGCCAGCCTCGCCTGGCGCTCACGCGATGACCGCTCGTTCCTCTATCATGGCGATCGCTCGGAGATCATGACGAAAATTCCGGATGACAGCATCGATTGCATCTGGACCGATCCGCCCTATTTTCTATCGACCGGCGGGACGACTTGTGTGGCCGGCAAACGCGTGCCGGTGGACAAGGGCGCTTGGGATCGCAGCCAAGGACTCACGGTAGACCACGATTTTAACCGTGGCTGGTTACGCGATTGCTACCGGGCCTTGAAGCCCGCTGGCACTATCTGGATCAGCGGTACGCTGCACGTCTACCTCTCGGTCGGCATGGCCCTGCTCGAAGAAGGATTTCGGATCCTCAATGACATCGTGTGGGAAAAACCCAATCCGCCACCGAATCTCGGCCGCCGCTGCTTCACGCACGCCACCGAGATCGTGCTTTGGGCCACCAAGGCCGCCAAGGGAAGCCCACACCGATACACCTTTAACTACGCCGCGATGCGGTCGGACAATGGCGGCCGGCAGATGAAAAACGTCTGGCGCATCGCCGCGGTCGGCCGAGCCGAAAAAGTGCATGGCAAACACCCTACACAGAAACCGGTTGCGCTCATCGACCGCTGCCTCAGGGCCAGCACCCAGCCGGGCGACCGGGTCTTGGACCCCTTCGCGGGAAGCGCATCGGCCGGGATCGCGGCATTGCAGCTCGGACGGACGTTCACCGGATGTGAGCGCGAGCGCGGATTTATCGACATCGCGGTACGGCGCTTAACGGTGGCCGACGCCGCGCTCCCCTGATAAGCCCACGCCGTGGACGCAAACGTAAAGCTAGCGATGGATCTCATCGCGCGGCGCTCGATCACCCCCGAGGATGGCGGTTGCCAAGCGCTGGGTTCCGCACCGTGCCGATGCTCGGGTCCTCGGTGTCGATTCGAACCGTCCGGCTCACCGGCGTTTCCTTGTTGTCGGCGACCGCTTTGGCGCAAGCTCTCTCCAGCCTCGATGAGGGGCGGGCGGCGGCACCGGGGTGGCGCTCCGTTGCCAGGCGAAAGGTGTCCCGAATCCAATAGTTGTTGATGAAGTAGCCTCCGGGGGCTACTATGTCGCGATGCGTGCCGTCGGGCTCAAGACCCTCAAGAATAAGCTCAGTGAATATGTCCGTCTGGCGGCGGGTGGAGAACGGGTGCTGGTGACCGACCGTGATCGCGTGGTGGCGGAGCTCGTGCCACCCAGTGCGGGGAGAAGCCTGTTACTCGCGGATGCGATCCTTGCCGAAGCCGTGCGCCGCGGCTGGATCACCCCGCCTGTCCTGCTGACCGCGGGGCCACCTCCCCGCGCGCCCATCGCGCCTTTCCACCAATTGATGGAGGAATTGTCGGAGGACCGCGAAGAGCGGTGATCTACCTCGATACCTCGGTGGCCCTGGCCCATCTCCTTGCAGAGGATCGCTCCCCGCCAGAAAGCCTTTGGGCACAGACGCTGGTTTCCAGCCGCCTGCTGGAATATGAGTTGTGGACCCGCGTCCATGCCCGCGGTCTCACCCACTCACACGGCGAATACGTCCGCACCTTGATTGGCCAGGTGGCCCTTCTGGAACTTGCGCCGCCGGTGCTGGCCAGGGCCTTAGAGCCGTTCCCCCACCCGGTTCGTACCCTGGATGCGCTGCACCTCGCCTCGATGGAGTTCCTCCGGGCCCAGGGTCAACCCGTGCAGCTCGCGAGCTATGACAAACGGCTGCTCGCCGCGGCGCGCGATCTCGACTTTGATCCAGTGGACCTTTGATGTCGCGTAGACGATGCGAACCGAAACGACGTTCTTAGCTCGGGAAGAGGATGGCGTACATTAGTACGCGTAGGTCGGGCAGGTATTCCCATGCCCGACATTCCCAGCTCGAACCCGGCAACGGTGCTGGATAAACGGCAGCGGCATCGCCCATCGGTTCCCCGGAAGGTTGGGCAACGCTGCGCTTATGCCCAACCTACTACTACTCTTGCTTCTATCCGAATTGTGGCGCCCGGCGCATGGCGGAGACCACCGCGTCCCGCAGTGAACGCACGGCCGGCTGCTTGCAATCGTGCATTTAGGATGCATAATTACACGCTATGGGCAGGACGTATCTCCCCCGCACGCTCGAACCCGTCCTCACTCGCGCGGCACGCGAGTTCCCGGCGGTGGTACTGACCGGGCCGAGGCAATCCGGTAAGACGACCTTGTTGCGGCAGCATTTCGCCCGGAGTCACAACTACCTCTCGCTGGAGCCGCCCGACGTGCGGGCGGCGGCAGCGGCCGATCCCCGAGGGTTTCTCGATCTCTGGGCGCCACCGGTTATCCTGGACGAGATCCAGTATGCGCCGGATCTGTTGCCCTATATCAAGGAGCGCATCGACGCGCAGTGCTCCCGTACAGGACAGTATCTCGTAAGCGGTTCACAGAACCTGCTGCTGATGCAACAGGTGGCCGAATCGCTTGCCGGTCGGGCCGCGGTTTTAAGGCTGTTGCCGCTGTCCAGGCGCGAGAGGGAAGGTAGGCCGGGAGCACCGCTATACTGGGAGAGGACCTCGCGGATCCGCGCCGAAACACCGCCCGAGGCGGGTTCGTTTTGGCGATGCGCGTTGGACGGTGGTTATCCGGAACTCGCGACCGATCCGAATCGAGACCGCTCTCTGTGGTTCGCGAGTTACGTTCAGACCTATCTTGAGCGCGACGTAAGGACGCTGCGCCAAGTGGGCGATCTGACTCAGTTCCAGATGTTTCTGCGTGCGCTGGCCGCGCGCAGCGCTCAGTTGCTGAACCTCACCGATCTCGGTCGCGATCTCGGATTGGCAATCAATACGGTCAAGGCGTGGGTGTCGGTACTCGAAGCATCGCATCAGATCGTGATTCTCAGGCCTCACTTTGCCAATGTTACAAAACGGCTGGTGAAAACACCGAAGGCCTATTTCACCGACAGCGGTATCCTGTGCCATCTCGCCGGCCTCAAGGACCCGGCGCATGCGGCCGCCGGCCCCATGGCTGGCGCGATCGCCGAAACGGTCATTGTCAGTGAGATTCTCAAGTCGTTCTGGCATCGCGGCGAAGAACCCCGCATCAGTTTCTGGCGCACCGCGACAGGCGAAGAAGTGGACGTGCTCGTGGAGACTGCGAAGGGGTCTCGTCCCCGTCGAGGTGAAGGCGTCAGCCACGCCTACACCGGCGATGGCTCAAAATATCCAGCGATTTCGCGATCGAGTATCCAACGTGCGTCAAGACGGATACGTGCTCCATACCGGCGACATCGTACTCCCGCTCGGGCAAGGCGTGACTGCGCTACCGTTCCGCCTTCTTTGAACAGCATCCGTAGCCCGTATGGAGCGCAGCGGAATACGGGGATTCCGATGCCCCGCCCATTCCCCGGATTCGATTGCATTCATCCGGGCTACCCTGGCTCCAAGTCTCCCTCCCTGGTCCGTGTTGCGTACGGCGGAGGCGGGCAACCGGTTTGTCAAGTACGCCGCGCGCAGCGCACTCAGGCTGCCTGTTTCACGGGTAATGTCGGTTCCAGCCGAGCCAGCTTCAGCAACCCTTCGTCCCCGGTCAGCAGCACCAGATGCTCGGTCTGTGCCGTGGCCAACAGAAGGCGATCGAAGGGATCCTTGTGTCCAAGTGGAACCTCGGGGGTGGCGATGGCGTGGACATCGGCGATGGGGAGAAGGGCGGCACCGGTATTTTGAATCTCATCACGGAAGATCTGAGGCGGGATCGGCAATTTTCCCAGGCGATGCTTGATGGCGACTTCCCAGATACTGGCCACCGAAACGACGCAGGACGAGGTGGCAATCAAGTCGCAGCAGCTGCGACTGAGGCGCGGACTTCCTACCAGCCACCAGAGGGCGACTTGGGTGTCGAGCAAGAGTCTCACGGGTCGTCCTCGATCATTCGTCCGATCTCCGCGTCGACTTCCGGCGTGAACGCGCCATCGATCTCGCCTGAGAACTTCTTGAGCCTCCCCCAGCCACCGAGCTTGCGTGGCTTGCTCATCGGAACCAGCTTGACCATCGGTTCGCCGTTGCGGGCGATAATGACCTCTTCACCCTCCAGTGCCGCTTTGACGAGCTTGGAGAGCTGGCTCTTGGCCTCCAATACATTGACTTGCATCGGCGTTCCTCCGTTCGCAATGGATTTCATCTTAGCATGCCTAGCCAGCTTAGCCAACGCGATCCCGTGCCGGGTGCGTCCCCCGATCGTGCCCTCCTCAAGAGGGTGTGTCCGAACCAACCGCGGCAGGCCACTCACCGTGCATTACCGGCCGCGCCAAGCGCCAGGTCCACCGGGGCGCGCTGGTCAATCGTAGGGTGTGCACCGCGCCGTTTGCTGTGCGCACGCGGATCATCAATCCGGCGCACCGTAGCCGCTCGGAAGCATCCCCGGCCCTTCCGAGTGCTCATCGCGCACCCGGCGATGGCTGGGCACGAAGCCGGTGATGCACACGAGGAAACATAGCGGAAGCCCGCATTGTGGGGGTCAGGACCACGGGATACGTAAAATGCTGCATGTCCACCTCCTAAAACAAATCTTTGTCTGACAGGCCAAGCTGCTTGAGCATACTGTGAAATGTACAAGTGCCCGCGCGGCGTATATCGCGCTTGCGGGTATTGCTGGATCAAGGCGCGCCAGAGTCTGGATGCTGCACTCGATCCGGTGCGGCTTGAGATCGACGACGAGTCCGCGCATCATATCGGGCATGCGGGCGCGGCGACCGGAGGCGGTCACTATACGGTCACGATCGTCTCGGAGCGATTCCGGGGTCGCGCGATGATCGCTCGTTCCTCTATCATGGTGGCCGCTCGGAGATTATGATGGACATTCCGGATGGCGGCATCGATTGCATCTGGACCGATCCGCCTTATTTTCTCTCGAACGGCAGGACTACCGATACACCTTTAATTACGCCGCGATGCGGTCGGACAATGGCGGCCGGCAGATGAAAAACGTCTGGCGCATCCCCGCGGTCGGCCGAGCCGAAAAAGTGCATAGCAAACACCCTACGCAGAAACTGGTTGCGCTCATCGACCGCTGCCTCAAAGTCAGCACCCGGCCGGGCGACCGGGTCTTGGACCCCTTCGCGGGAAGCGCATCGGCCGGGATCGCGGCATTGCAGCTCGGACGGACGTTCACCGGCTGCAAGCGCGATCGCGGGTTTATCGACATCGCGGTACGGCGCTTAGCGGTGGCCGCCGCCGCGCTCCCCTGGTAAGCCCGCGCCGTGGACGCGACCGTACAGCTCGCGATGGATCTCATCGCGCGGCGCTCGATCACCCCCGAGGATGGCGGTTGCCAAGCGCTGATCGCCGAGCGGCTCGCGCGCCTGGGTTTTCACATCGAGCCCCTGCGTTTTGGCGAGGTCGCGAACCTCTGGGCCCGCCGCGGCGACGCGCGGCCGCTCGTGGTGTTCGCGGGCCACACCGACGTCGTTCCCGCCGGTCCGCCGTCGGCTTGGCATAGCGATCCGTTTCAACCCGAAATTCGCGATGATTTCTTATACGGCCGAGGCGCGGCCGACATGAAGGGGAGCCTCGCGGCCATGGTCACGGCCACGGAACGCTTTCTGTCCGGCCACCGCGATCACCGGGGATCGTTGGCGTTTCTCCTCACCAGCGACGAGGAAGGCCCGGCGATTGACGGCACCGCGAAAGTGGTCGAAACCCTGCGAGCACGCGGCGAGACCATCGACTGGTGCGTGATCGGGGAACCGACCAGCGAGGAGCGCATCGCGGATGTGGTCAAAATCGGCCGCCGCGGCTCGCTGAGCGCCACGCTCCGGATTCACGGGGTACAGGGCCATGTGGCCTACCCGGATCGCGTCGTCAATCCCATCCATTCGGCCTTACCCGTACTCTCGGACCTTTTCAATACACGCTGGGACGCGGGCAATGAGCACTTCCCGCCGACCACGTTTCAAATCACCAATGTCCACGCCGGGACGGGCGTCGACAACGTCGTCCCCGCTCACATCGAGATCGCGTTTAACCTTCGCTTCTCTAACCACTGGAGCGCGAAGACGCTGAAGGAACGCATCCTCGCCGTCTTAAACCGCCACGAACTTCGTCATGACTGTGACTGGCGCGTCTCGGGTGAACCTTTTCTGGCCAAACAGGGGAAACTACTCGACGCCGTACTAAGCGCCGGGCGGGAGGTGACGGGACACCAGGCTGCGCTCTCGACCAGCGGCGGGACCTCGGACGGGCGCTTCATCGCGCCCGGCGGGACCGAGATCGTAGAGCTGGGGCCGGTCAATGCCACCATTCACAAGGTCAACGAAAGGGTCGCCGTAGCCGATCTGACGACACTCTCGGCGATCTATGCGCGCGCGTTGCAGCGGCTGTTATTGGAAGAGTAGATCGGGCCCTGGGTTCCGGTTTACCATGACGGATCATGACACGCCGGCTCCCTTTTGAAG
>JALZJW010000061.1 GCA_030859565.1 Pseudomonadota bacterium | reverse complement strand
CCACATCACTGTCTTAATCGTGAAACCCGAGCTCGCCCAACGCCCGAATATCATCGGACCACCTTTCCTTGACCTTGACCCAAGTCCGCAGAAAAACCCGGCTGCCGAACAAGCGCTCCATCTCCAATCGTGCCTGCTGACCCGCGGCTTTCAGCACCGCCCCATGCGCGCCGACGACGATTCGCTTTTGGCCCGGCCGCTCTACCCAAATCGTGGCATCGATACATGTCATGTGCGGTTTCGAGACGAACTCGTCAATCATTACGCTCAAACGGTGCGGCACCTCCGCCCCGAGCCTGCGCAGCAACTGCTCTCGGATCAGCTCGGCCGCGAAAAACCGCTCGCCGCGATCGGTCAGTTCGTCCGCGGGAAATATAGCGGGCCCCTCGGGAAGCCTGGACTTCAATGCCTCCTCCAATGCGACGATGTTGTCACCGGTGGAACTCGACAGCGGAACGATCTCGGCGAGATCCATGAATCCGCTGACTTCGCTGAGGTAAGGCAAAAGTTGGGATTTATCCGCGACGGCGTCGACTTTATTAACCGCGACCAAGACCGGACACGCGGCCGGCTTTATACAATTCAAGACGTACCGGTCATCCTCCGTC
The DNA here is from genome assembly GCA_030859565.1 of Pseudomonadota bacterium. Taxonomy (NCBI): domain Bacteria; kingdom Pseudomonadati; phylum Pseudomonadota; species Pseudomonadota bacterium. Next base: position 21,692 of record JALZJW010000061.1, on the reverse strand, counting down.
CAGCGCAACGCCTCTACCATGAATAGGATAATATCGACCTGTGCAATCGCCTTGATGGCCTCCCGATTCAAAGCGCGATCGAGCGCCCCATGCCGCCCTCGATGCAGTCCAGGCGTATCCACGAACACGATCTGATGGACACCTTCTGTCTTAATGCCCAGGATCTGATAACGAGTCGTCTGAGGCTTGCGCGAGGTGATGCTGAGCTTTCGTCCGATCACGCGGTTAAGAAACGTTGATTTGCCGACGTTGGGACGCCCGACGATGGCAACCATTCCGCATCGGCTCACGGGGCTAGCAAGGATCATTGGCGATCAGGAATCACTCGCCTCGCGCAGTAGCCGCAGGGCTTGCTCCGCTGCCGCCTGCTCCGCGCGCCTGCGGCTCGAGCCCTGCGCCGACACCGGCGAGGGCAACGCTACGCACTGGCAGGTGACGGTAAAAAGCTGGTTGTGGGGTTTACCGGCAACTCGGGCCACCGCGTAAGTGGGCAGCGGAAGGCGGCGTGCTTGCAGTATTTCCTGCAACTCGGTTTTCGGATCCTTTCCGATCGCCTCCAACAGGGTTCGATCCAGCATCGATGAGAACCAAGCCCGCACCCGTTCGCGACAGACTGCCAAGCCCCCATCGAGATAGATGGCGCCGATAATCGCTTCGAGCGCGTTGGCGAGTATCGATTCACGCTGCATCCCGCCGCTTTTTTTTTCGCCTTGGCCCAAGGTGAGATAGGCTGCCAGGTCGAGATCACGCGCCACCACGGCCAGCGTTTCCCGGTTGACGAGTGTCGAACGCAAGCGGCTCAACTCACCTTCTTGCGCGTACGGGAAACGCTCGAAAAGCGCTTCCGCAACCACCAAATCGAGCACGGCGTCACCGAGGAATTCCAGCCGTTCGTTGTTGTTTTCCCCCGCGCTGCTGTGAGTAAGAGCGGAGGTTAATAAGCTTTTAGTTTTAAAACCATACCCGAGCGACTCGCTAATCCCTGAAGTCGCTGTCACTCGATACCCAGGCCTGGAATGGCGATGCTTTCATTGAACTTCAAGACGATATCCAAATCACCAAAGAGCGGTCCGCGATCCTCATAGGTCATGGTCATGATACGGCCCTTGCCATCGGGGTTGCCTACGACCTTCAAATAATTCCGGAGATCATTGTCGGTAATCCTGTCCACATCGGAGACGTCGAAGTTACGCATGATCAGCCCCCTGATCTCCTGAACACCTTTTTGGCCGATTTCCGGCATACCGGCCACGGCTTTCATGGCGGCATGCACCTTGAAACTTTGGTTGTAGAGCGGAAACAGCTTCATCAGGGTCAGCGCCGCGAATCCGAGGAGCGCACCGACCATCAAAAGCCCCCAGAGGGTGAGTCCCCGCTGCTTTGCCGGTATGTTGTCATGCTTCATGACGTACTCCTTAATGCTAGTGCGTTAACGAATCGAACGGCCAAGGCGCTGCCAATCAATCCCCCCGTTCTGACTGTCCCAGTTCATCCAGATCATAAATGCCTTCCCGATGAGATGATCATCGGGCACGGTGCCCCAATAGCGGCTGTCCTTGCTGTTGTCGCGGTTATCACCCATCACGAAATAATGGCCATCGGGCACCACCGTCTCGGTCTTCAATGATGGCCGCTCGGGTTCGACGAGAATAGCATGCTTGATATCATAGAGATCTTCGTCGATTAAAGCCGCCCCGGTCATCGAAGTACCAGCGCCTACGCCCTCATATAAACCCAACCGCGTTTGCGAAATCCGTTCGTCGTTAATCCACAACGCCTTGCCGTGGTAAGCAATGCGGTCTCCAGGCAAACCTACCACGCGTTTGATAAACGGAGTCGAGGGGTCTTCCGGGTATCGAAATACGACGACATCACCGCGTTCGGGCGCGCCCAATTGTATGACTTTCGTATTGAGCACCGGGAGCCTAAAACCATAAACATACTTGTTGACGAGAATATAATCTCCGATCAAGAGCGTTGGCATCATGGAGCCCGAGGGAATGCGAAAAGGCTCGACCAGAAACGACCGCAGGAGCAGCACGATGAGGAAGATCGGAAACAAGGAGCGCGCATAGTCCACCATAAACGGGAGCTTGGCGGCCGGATCGCGGCGCGGCGCGAAAAACACGGCGTCGGCCAGCCAGATCAGTCCGCTGACGAATACCAACACCACCATGACCAATGAGAAATCGACGTTCATTTCGCCTTACCCACGGTCAACACGGCCATAAAGGCTTCCTGCGGGATCTCGACCGTTCCTACTCGTTTCATGCGCCGCTTGCCGGCCTTTTGTTTTTCTAGAAGTTTCCGTTTTCGAGTCACATCGCCTCCATAACATTTCGCAGTAACGTTTTTTCGCAACGGTTTTACCGTCTCCCGGGCCACAATTTGCGCCCCTATCGCCGCTTGTATCACGACCTCAAACATTTGCCGCGGGATCAATTCCCGCATCTTTTCGGCAAGCTCCCGGCCGCGCCGTTGGGCTTGGTTGTGATGAACGATGGTGGACAAAGCGTCCACCCGTTCGCCATTGATCAAGATATCAAGCTTTACCAGTGACGCCCGTTGAAACCGGAGAAAGCTATAGTCCAAAGACGCATAACCGCGGGTTAAGGACTTCAGACGGTCGAAAAAATCGAGCACCATTTCGCTCATTGGCAGCGCGTAGCTCACGGCGACCTGTTGCCGCCCGTAGTGGAGTTTCGTTTGCGAACCGCGCCGATCCACGCATAGCGTAATCACGTTACCGAGGTGTGCCTGCGGCACCAGTATGTCAACTTGAATGATGGGTTCCCGGATCTCGGCGATTTCGTTCTGTGGCGGGAGCTTGGCCGGATTCTCGATGCGTAGGACCTCGCCCGAGGTGGTGGCGACTTCATACACGACCGTGGGCGCGGTGGTAATGAGGGCGAGTTTATACTCCCGCTCCAAACGCTCCTGGACGATCTCCATATGCAACAAGCCCAGAAATCCGCACCGGAATCCGAATCCCAGTGCTTGCGAGGTCTCGGGTTCATAGCGCAGCGCCGAGTCGTTCAAGCGCAGTTTCGCCAAGGCCTCGCGAAACCCTTCGTAATCGTTCGAATCGGTGGGATAAAGGCCGGCAAAGACGTTGGGCTTGATCTCCTTAAAGCCCGCAAGCGGCTCGGCGGCCGGCCGCCTTGAGCCGGTAAACGTATCCCCGACCGGGGCGCCGTCGATTTCTTTGATCCCGGCCACGACGAAACCCACCTCCCCCGTACGCAATGTCTTGCATATCACGCGTTTAGGCGAGAAGACACCGAGCTCGGTGATTTCATATTCGCGCCCAGCCGACATGACCCGAACCTTAGCACCGGTTTCGATCACACCATCGAATACGCGGACCAAGGACACGACCCCCAGGTAATTGTCGAACCAGGAGTCGATAATCAAGGCTTTCAAAGGCGCTTCCGGGTTCCCGCGCGGCTTGGGCACCCGTTTTACGATCGCGTTCAGAAGATCGCGCACGGCCTGTCCCGTCTTCGCGCTGACCGCGAGCGCCGCGCTCGCATCGATACCGATAATATCCTCGATCTCGGCGCGCACGCGTTCCGGATCGGCGGCGGGTAAATCGATTTTATTGAGAACCGGAATAATCTCGAGTCGGTGCTCGGCAGCCGTATGGCAGTTGGCGACGGTCTGGGCTTCCACACCCTGCGCCGCATCGACGACCAACAGTGCCCCCTCGCAGGCGGCGAGCGAGCGCGATACCTCGTAGCTGAAGTCAACATGCCCCGGGGTATCGATGAAATTAAGCTGGTAGGTAATGCCGTCATCGGCGCGAAAGCCCAAGCTTACGCTCTGAGCCTTGATGGTGATCCCACGCTCGCGCTCGATGTCCATCGAGTCCAGTACTTGTTCGGCCATCTCGCGCTGACTGAGTCCGCCGCACAACTGGATAAAACGATCGGCCAAGGTGGACTTACCATGATCGATATGGGCGATGATCGAGAAGTTTCGCACGTGCTCCACGGCGCTCGCGCTCGCTGGCTCTAGACCACAGGGCAGGCGAAGGCCCGGCCGTTCACGCCACGCACGGTTAAATTGGCCAGCACGAGAATTATCCGGGGATTCGACTTCGCAATGTGGACGGCCTGACGTTCGCAGGCCGTCATTCTAGTCGATCACGACCGCCGCCAGAACACCTCATACCGCGGCGGAATTCCACGCTGAACCCCTACTCAGCGATTTTGATCGCCAGAAAAATCGGACCGCCCTGGCGTTGAATAAGGACCGGTACGGGCTTCCCCGTGGGCAAGGCCGCCACTAGTTCGGTGAAATGCTTGCTGTCCTTAACCTTCACGTTGTCGATTAGCAATATGGCGTCGCCTTTACGGATCCCGACGTTTTTTGCTGGGCCTGGTTGCACCTGTTCCACAACCACGCCGTGATCGCCTTCGATTTCGAGCGCTTTACGTTGCTTGCCGGAAAGATCTTTCACTGCGATCTTCAAACGATTATCCACGATCGCACCCGGTGTACCTCGATCCGAGGACGCCAACTTCAACTCTTCTTCTTGCGGAAGCTCCCCGACGGCAATGTTCACTACCCTCGGATCGCCCTCACGAATAAGCTTTAAAGGCACCCTTTTGCCAACCTCCGTATTACCGACGAGCGGCGGTAAATCCGAGGACCGATCGACCTCGATACCGTTAAATTCGACCACCACGTCGCCGGGCTGAATCCCGGACTCGGCAGCCGGACTGTCCGGAAGGACTTTGGCGACCAAAGCCCCATGCGGGCGCGCCATTCCGAAGGATTCCGCAAGCTCCCGGGTGACCTCCTGTATCAATACGCCTAACCAGCCCCGCGACACCTTGCCCTTGGCGACGATCTGGTGATACACGTTCATCGCGTCTTCGACCGGGATCGCAAACGACAATCCCATAAAACCGCCGGTCCGGCTGTAAATCTGCGAATTCACACCGACGACCTCCCCGTCCAGATTAAACAGCGGGCCGCCCGAGTTCCCCGGGTTGATCGCGACATCGGTTTGAATAAAGGGGACGTAGTTTTCATTCGGCAACGCCCGCCCCTTCGCGCTCACGATCCCCGCCGTCACAGAATGATCAAACCCGAACGGTGAGCCGATGGCTAAAACCCATTCTCCGACCTTAAGATCCGAGGAACGGCCGAGCTTGACGATGGGCAAATCAGTGGCTTCGATTTTCAATACTGCCAAATCGCTGCGCGGATCGTGACCGATCGGCTTGGCGAGAAATTCGCGCCGATCGCTCAGGCGCACCCAAATCTCATCCGCATCCTTGATGACGTGATAGTTGGAGATCACGTAGCCGTCCTTGGAGAGGATAAACCCGGAGCCCAATGATGATCGTGGCGAGAGATCAGGTCCCTCCAAATTATCGCCAAAAAAGCGGCGAAAGAACTCATTTAACGGGCTGTCTTCAGGAATATCGGGTATTTGGAGCTGAGGGGGTGCACCATCGGCGCGTTTTTTGGCTTCTTTTAGTGTCGTCCCGATATTCACCACGGCCGGGGCGTTCTCCGAGGCAAGATCGGTAAAGTCCGGCAGCGAGCTGCCAACGGCTGCTTGCATGCTGAATAGCACCGCGAGCGCCAAGAGCGCTCTAGAAAAAGAGTGTGTTAGTCCCATCGTGACTTCGCCTTCCTCCGTAAGGAGCAATATATTTCAATGTAAACTCCGGTAACTCGAACAAGCGCGGCGCGGGCTCCTTAGGGGGCAGTCGGGCTCACGGAGGCGGCGATCTGCCGTACCGTCGCCGCCGGCACCTCGCCGACAACGGTAATTTGATATCCGTCCGCTAAGGTACTGTAAGTATTCAATGCCCCAAACGCGGAGTATCCCTGCACCGGAACCGCCTGCTCCTCATTTTTCTCGATAAAGACCGAGACCGTCGCCAAGCCGTCCGAAAACACCTTGTGCTTTACCGCTTTCTTGTCTTTGGGCATGTCATGCATCTGCTGCTCGGTCATCGCGAAACCCCGCGGCAACCATCCTACCTCCCATCCCGAATTCCGCTCACCGGACGCTTGGGGTGTTTCGTTCCGATACCAAGTATAACCCTCCCCGCTAATCGACGCCTGCAGCGCGCTCTCTGAAATCACCGCGGGTGTCTCCAACGCTGTAAACAGCAATTGCTCGAGGATGCTGCCGCTACCGTCCAGCACCTGTGACTTCAACAATAAGCTGGAGCTGGTGTCAACCCACAGGCGGTAGCTATACCGATCGGCGTCCTTGGGTTGTATGCCCAAGACCCATGCCGGCCTGCCCGCGATTCGATCCCCCCCGAGGACGGAAAAATCGTAGAGCACGGCGACCTGCTCGATCGGCTGACTCCACGCTGTCCCAAAAAATGCCTGTTGCGAGGTTTTTTCAACCATGACGCTGCGCTCATTTGGAAAGATACAAATCACCTCGTCATTGCGCCGGATCACTTCTTTGGCCGTGCCGGTAAGCGCAATCAGACGTTCATGTTCTCCCCGACTATCGGCTTTATGAATGATACGCATACTCGCGGTGTCAGCGCCGCGGATCGACACGAAGGTCCCCTCATAGTTCTTGGCACGGGTCGCATTGGCCATCTTGGCAAGGATGGCACGGGCTTGGCCGGAGGTGTCGGCGGCGGAAACCGGCGGTGCGGATAGGGTGAGGATCAAAAAACACGGGGTCAGCCAGCGGATCGTCCCGATTTCACGGTTGGGTTTCATGAGTGACCACCCGGAAGTACGGCGTTAAGCCTTGCGTCTGCGGGCTAGAATTGAATTGTTGATGATTGACTATATACGCGCTCAGGCGCGACGACTCATCGACCGGTTGACCGTTCCACTTAACCGTGGCTATCGGCAGGGGATGAAATTCAGCGGGTCCGATAGTGCTCGCCTGCGGCACTACTTGCTCCGGTAATTGATTGCGGTTAAGACTGAAGAACCCGACTCCCGCGAGAGCAGCCGCCACGGCCAGCCCCGCGGCCGGTTTCCATCGCGACTCCAATCTCCAGCGCATCGGCAGACAGGTCGGCTCGTGCTCCAGCGCCAAGGACACCCTCCTAGATATATCCGGGCACGCCGTATCCGGCAGGCGCTGGCATAACGCGTCACCCATCAAATGATAGCGTGACCAAGCCGATCTCAACTCCGGATCGGTCCGCATTTCAATCAATAACGGACCGGCCTCGCGCTCCGATAATTCACCGTCCAAAAGCGCGGATATCTGTTCTCGCCGTTCACTGCTCATAGCTTTTCGTCACTCCAATAACGCTTTTAACCGATGGTCGATCGCTTCCCTGGCCCGGAATATCCGCGATCGGACCGTTCCAATCGGGCAAGTCATCACATCCGCGATTTCCTCATAGCTCAAACCCTCGACCTCACGTAGATTAATGGCGGTGCGAAGGTCATCGGGTAACTGTTCGATGGCCTCGGCGATGGTCTCCTTGATCTCATCGGTGATCAAGAGACTTTCAGGCGTCGCGAGATCCTTCAGCATCGATTCCAGTTCGACTTGCTCTCCTTCGACGCGAAAACTCTCGGAATCCATTGGCCGCCGGGACTGCGTTACGAGATAATTTTTCGCCGTATTGATGGCAATACGGTATAGCCATGTATAGAAGGCGCTATCGCCGCGGAAGTTTGGCAGGGCACGGTAGGCCTTTAGAAATGCATCCTGAGCTACATCCAAGGTGTCGGTGGGATCACGTACATATCGGGACACCAATTTAATGATCCTCTGTTGGTATTTCAACACGAGTAGATCAAACGCTTTCTTGTCGCCCTTCTGAACCCTCTTGACAAGCTGTGCATCGGCGCCGGTCTCGCCCATCGGGGCATTCTCCTTGTATTATTGAGCGGCGCGCTGTCTGCTAGATAGACCGTGTGACCCTTATCAAGTTCGCAGCGCGACGCCATGAGATTGGCGGGGCGCATTATATACCGATTTACTGGCATCTGAATCTTTGATCCGTTCTCCCTCCATCGCGCTATGACGCACCAGTACGATGTCCTCGTCATCGGCAGCGGCGCTTCCGGATTAAGTGTCGCGCTGCAGCTCGCACAAGACGCGCGGGTCGCCCTTCTGTCGAAGGGCCCGTTGCAGGAAGGCGCGACACTCTACGCCCAAGGGGGGATCTCGGCGGTGCTCGATAGCTGTGACTCGATCGAGTCCCATGTGCAGGATACCCTGACCGCCGGCGCCGGCCTTTGCGATCTCGATGTGGTACGTTACGTCGTCGAACGCGGGCGTGAAAGCGTGCAGTGGCTTATCGATCAAGGTGTCGCGTTCACGCGCGCCGAACCAAAGGTAGGGGGCATCGAATATCACCTGACCCGCGAGGGGGGGCATACCCACCGGCGCATTATCCATGCAGCGGACGCCACCGGACGCGCCATTGAAAACACCCTTGAAGACCGGGTCCGCGCTCATCCCTCCATTGATGTGTTCGAGCACCACCTGGCGATCGACCTCATTACCGCGGCCAAGTTCGGTCTCGGCGCTGAGCGCTGCCTGGGCGCCTATGTCTTGGATGCGCGCGCGCATCGGGTAATCACCTTTCGGGCGCGTTTCGTGGTCCTCGCTACCGGCGGGGCGGGCAAGGTTTACCTGTATACGAGCAATCCCGATGTCGCGACCGGCGACGGCGTGGCGATGGCCTGGCGCGCCGGTTGCCCCGTCGCCAGCATGGAGTTTTTTCAATTCCATCCCACCTGCCTTTATCATCCGCGGGCGAAGTCCTTTCTCATTACCGAGGCCGTCCGTGGCGAGGGTGGGAAACTCCTGCTGCCCGACGGCTCGGCTTTCATGGACCGTTTCGATGCGCGCGCGGAACTCGCGCCCCGCGACATTGTTGCGCGCGCGATCGATCACGAGATGAAACGCTTGGGCCTCGACTTTGTCTACCTCGACATCTCGCATAAACCGGCGGATTTTATTCTCGGCCACTTTCCCACTATCGCCGCCCGCTGCCGCGAATACGGCATCGACATCACCCGCGAGCCGATCCCCGTCGTGCCAGCCGCACACTATATGTGCGGCGGCGTGGTCACGGATCGGCACGGGCAAAGCGCGGTTCCGGGGCTTTATGCCATCGGCGAAGTCGCTTACACGGGCCTGCACGGGGCCAACCGCATGGCCAGCAATTCCTTGTTGGAATGCCTCGTCATGGCGCGCGCCGCCTCGATGGACATCCGCACGCGCCTGGCGGGCGCGCCGCACGTGCCACCGGTTCCCGATTGGGATGAAACGCAAGTGACGGATTCCGACGAGGAAGTCGTCGTCGCCCATAATTGGGACGAATTGCGCCGCTTTATGTGGGACTACGTCGGCATCGTGCGCACCACAAAACGCTTGCAGCGGGCCAGCCGCCGGGTGCAACTCCTGCGCGACGAAATCATCGATTATTACGGTAACTTTCGCGTCACCGTGGACCTCATCGAGCTGCGCAACCTGGTGCAGGTCGCCGAGCTTATCATCGAATCGGCCCTGCGGCGCAAGGAGAGCCGCGGCCTGCATTACACGCTGGACTTTCCGCTTCCCGATGCGTCCCGTCCGCCCTCACCCATCGTGCTGCGCCGACCGATGTAGCAGGTGCTTCGATCGGTGCCTTGCGAAACGCACGGCTGTTTTTTTACTGAGCCAATTTCTCCAATAACTCCTCCTCGAAAAGAACCGGTACACCGAGCTCGCGGGCGCGCACGGCTTTGGTCCCAGGATCGGTTCCAACGACGACGAAGCTCGTCTGGCGCGAAACGCTCGCGCTGACCTTGGCGCCGAGGGCGAGGAGGCGCTCGCTCGCTTGGTCGCGGCTCATCGATGCGAGGGTGCCCGTGAGGACAAAGGTCAAACCTTCCAAAGGCAGGCCGGTGGTAACGGCCTGTTCTTGCCAGCGCATTCCCGCCTGTTGCAAACGCGCGATGATGTCGAGGTTCTTAGGATTGCTAAAAAATTCGGCGATGTGGTTCGCGATAATCGGACCGATATCCGCCACGGCTTCGAGTTCCGCGACGCTCGCCAGGCGAATTGCATCGAGCGAGCCGAAATGCGCCGCGAGGGTCCGGGCCGTGGCTTCCCCCACATCCGTGATGCCGAGGGCATAGAGGAACCGCGCCAGCGTTGTGCTCTTGCTCTTCTCCAAGGCAGCGACCAACTTCTTTGCGGATTTTAAGCCCATGCGATCGAGATCCGCTATCTCCGCTTCATTGAGCTTATAAAGATCCGCGACATCCTTGACCTTACCCGCCGTCACCAATTGCTCGACTAACTTATCGCCCATGCCCTGGATGTCGAGGGCGCGCCGCGAGGCGAAGTGCAAGATGGCCTGAACGCGCTGCGCCGGGCAGCGCAAGGAGCCGGTGCACCGCGACACCGCTTCGCCCGCTTTACGCACGGCGGGCGCAGCGCACACCGGGCAGCGATCCGGGATCTGAAAGGGCTTCGCGCCGGGCGGACGGTACTCCAGCAGAACACGCGCAATCTCGGGAATCACATCTCCGGCCCTGTGCACAACCACGGTGTCGCCGATCCGCACATCCTTGCGATCGATCTCGTCCTGATTGTGCAAGGTCGCATTGGTCACGGTCGCGCCGCCGACAAAAACAGGATCGAGCCGCGCGACCGGCGTGAGCGCCCCGGTACGCCCGACCTGCACCTCGATGGCAAGGACCCGGGTGTTTCGCCACTCGGGCGCAAACTTAAAAGCAAGCGCCCAGCGCGGCGCCCGCGCGCGAAACCCGAGCGCTTCTTGCTGACGCAGATCGTTGACCTTGTAGACCACACCGTCTATGTCGTAGGGAAGGCGCGCGCGTTCACGCTCCATCGCCTCGAAATAGAGCAGACACCCCTGCACCCCCTGAACGACCGCGGCTTTGCCGCAGACCCGCAAACCCCAGGCTTTGAATTGACGCAGGATGTGATCGTGCCTAGCCGGGATCTCCCCGCCATCGACCTTACCGGTACCATAGCAAAAAATCGTCAAGGGGCGGTGGGCGGTTATCCGTGAATCGAGTTGCCGCAGGCTGCCCGCGGCCGCATTGCGCGGGTTTGAAAATACCTTGGCGCCGGCCGCCCGCTGATGTTCGTTCAGCGCTTGGAATCCCTGTCTCGTCATATGCACTTCACCGCGGACTTCGAGGACTCGCGGATACCCGGCACCAAGCAGGCGTATCGGGATGCTCCGGATCGTGCGCACATTCCGCGTCACGTCTTCGCCGCGCGTCCCGTCGCCACGGGTCGCGGCTCGAGCAAGTACGCCCTCTATATACAGGATGCTGACGGCAAGGCCGTCGAGCTTGGGCTCGGCGCTGTATTCCACTTCCTCCACGCCCAAGGCTTCGCGCGCCCGCCGATCGAAGGCCGCGAGATCGCCGGGGGTAAACGCGTTGGCGAGCGACAGCATCGGGACCTCATGCGCGATCTCGCCGAATTTCGCTAGCGGCTCGGCGCCCACGCGCTGGGTTGGAGATCCGGCTACGATGAGATCCAGATGCTGCGCTTCCAGCGCTTCCAATTCACGCATGAAACCGTCGAACTCGGCATCGGTAATCACCGGATCATCGAGCACATGGTAGCGGTAATTATGCGTGTCAATCAGTTCGCGGAGCTCGCGAACGCGTGCCGCCGTTCGGCTATCGGCAGGCATCCACCGCCAGCTTCCGCATCCTATCGATGGCCGCGCGCGCGAGCGGCCGGTGTTCGCCATCGCGCAGCTCACCTCCCAACCGCTCGTGCAGGCGTTGCGCCGTGTTGAGCATAAGCTCGAATGCCACGCTCCCATCGGCCGGCGCCGGAAGACGCATGAACATGACCAGGCCCGCGGTCTCGTGAGTGTGGATGTTCTCGAGGTCGAAATTACCCGGTTCAAGCATATTGGCGAGGCAAAAAAGACTTTGCTGCGACGGTATGCCTGCGAGGCCGTAATGATGAAACACTCCCATGTCGCCATAGCGCAGCCCAACCGCCTCGGCAGCATCCCGAACCGCGACGCCGCGATAACTCTCGCCCGCGGGGGCGGTAAGAAACAGCGCCAGTATCTTCTCCGGTTCCGGCGCTTTGTCCGGCTTGGGATCTGGCGGGCCGGCGTCGATTGCGGGCTGGGTGAAGCGCTCGCGGCCACGCCGTAGCGCTCGGCCGATGCGGGACTGAGACGTACGTCCGTCGCGCCTTTCCACTATCAGCTCATTGAGATCGGCGAGTGTCCGAGTGTAATCAATGCCCTCTTTTCGTTCGAGCGACATCGGCAGCGCGTCGAGCGGCGGTTGCTCTCGCCGGCGCCGCCGGGTGAATCGCTTCCAGCGGTTGCCCTTCTGCGACGCCGTACCCCACCAATAGATCGCCGCAAGAATGACGAGCCCGATCACCAGCAAGCTCAGGCGCAGGCCGTTCATATCACACCGCGGCGAGCCGCACCGCTGCGTCGATATCCACGGCCACGAGCCGTGAGACGCCCGCTTCCTGCATGGTGACCCCGATGAGGCGTTCGGCGATCTCCATGGTGGTTTTATTGTGGGTCACGAATAGGAACTGCACACTCTCCGACATCGCGCGTAGCATATCGCAAAGATGCACGGCATTGGCATCGTCGAGCGGCGCGTCCACCTCGTCGAGGAGGCAGAACGGCGCCGGGTTGAGCTCGAAGATCGCAAACACCAATGCGAGCGCCGTTAATGCCTTCTCACCGCCCGAGAGCAGATGCACCGTCGTGTTGCGTTTGCCCGGAGGGCGCGCCATCAACGTGATTCCCGTTGCCAAGAGATCATCGTCGGTCAGCTCCAAATACGCCTGCCCGCCGCCGAAGAGCCGCGGGAACATCGACTGTAAGCGCAAATTGACCGCCTCGAATACCTCTTTAAACCGGCCGCGCGTCTCCCGATCCATCCGCCGTATGGCGTCGTCCAAGGTCGCCAACGCTTCGCTGAGATCGGCGTGTTGATCGTCGAGGTATTTCTTACGCTCGCTCAGTTGCTGGAACTCGTCCACCGCCGCCAGGTTGATTGGACCGAGCCGCTCGATGCGCTGCTCGATGTGACTTAGGCGCTCTTGCCAAGCGTCCGGAGTGGCCTCGGCGGGGAGGCCGGGCAGCAATTGCTCCATGGTATGACCGGTCGGAGCGAGCAAGTCGTGCTGGGTTTGCATCCGCACCCGCAAGCTTTCCTCGTGCACCCGTGCTTGCTCGAGCACATCGCGCAGCCCCTGAAGGCCGCGTTCGGTCTCGGCGCGACGCTCCGCGCCTTCCCGCAGATGGGCATCGAGCGCCTGCAGGTCCGCGCGCGCTTGAGCCAGTTCCGCTTCCACCCCTAACCGCTCTTCCAAGGCTTGTTGCAACGCCTTCGTGAGATCATCGCGGGGCTGCGCGGCCTGGTCGAGCGCGGCCCGTAACTCGTCGCGGCGCACGCTCATTTGCTCGACTTGGTGGCTATTGCGGTTAAAGCCTTGCTCTAGGGATCTGCAACGCGCGCGCATCGACTCCAGCCGCAGCGCCATCTCGTGCATGCGTTCGCGAGCACCTTGCCACTCGTCCTTCGCACCTTGCAACAGCGTTTTTTGTTGCTCCCGGCGCGTGGCGACCTCGGCCCGCCGGGCTTCGAGCGCGTCCAGGTCCCGGCGTATCAAATCCAAGCGAACCTCCGCCGCCCCGAGCTCGGCCGTGCCGGCCCGATCGCGTCCTTCGAGCCCGCGCAACTCCGCGCCTAGGGTTTCGTTGCGCATCCGAAGGTGCTCATCTTCCGCCTGACGCACCGCGATCTTTTCCCTTGCACTCCCAATCCGCCCTTGCGCATCGATGAGATGTTCTTCCAGGGATCGGATTTCTTCCTCCGCTTCGGCCAACGCCTGCCGCATGGCGGCCATGCGCGCCGCGTACCCATCGGCCTGGTCCGCTAACCCGTGCTCGCGTTCCAAAGCGCCATTGAGGTCCTGTTGCACGCGCAAGGCACTGGCGTTCTCGCCCTCCGCGTGCTTTAATTTCATCCAGTTGCAGCCGAGCCACACGCCGCCACGCGTCACGACCGACTCCCCGGAACGCAAACGCGGCCGTAAGGACAGCGCCGCCGGCACATCTTCGGCGAGATACACGCCCCCCAGAAGACAGGTGATAGGATGCGGTCCTCCCACCCGGCTCAGCAGTAACTCCGCGGCAAGAGGTTCCCGACCTGGATCTTTGCACTCGCCATCCGCCGATTCGAGGGCGCAGAGCAGCCCTTGCCCATAGGTATCAAATTTATTGGAAATACTATCAATTGTTTTAAACATAAAAGCATTAATAAAGTCACCCAAGACCATCTCCAGGGCCGGCTCCCACCCCGGATCGACGGCAAGCTCCTGGACCACGCGCCCGGGGTTCACGACCCCCTGGGATTCCAGCCAGGCACGCGCCGCGCCGAGATCAACGCCCGCCTGGCCGTCGCGCAACGCTTCCAACGACGCCCGCCGTCCGATCGCGGCTTGCAACTTCGTCTGAAAATCATTTAATTCGCTGCTGAGGCAATCGCGCCGCTCGCGCAACTCCCGGATCGACGCCTGAAACTCGGCTTTTCGGGCCTGCAAGTCCTGGTAGGACGATTCGAGCCCGGCGAGATCGTGGCTCAGCGAGTCCAGGGACGAAACCTCCTCCCGCGACGCCAAGGCACTGAGGTCAGACCGTAACCCCCGCAGCCGCTCGCGCGTCGCTCCGATGCTTTGGCTTAAGTGTTGAACGCGCGCGCCCTCCGCACTCTCGGAGCGGGAGAGCTGCGTCGCCTCCTCGCCAAGGGTATCCAACGCCGTTTGCAGTGTTTGCAGCTGGGCCTCTTGCGCAAGCAGCCGCGCCGCGGCTTCGCGCTCTTCCCCTACTGCGCGCTCATGCTGCGGGAAGAGGTGTTCGATCTCCGTTTTCAAGCTTGCGCACGCCTGCTCGTCCGCAACCGTTTGGCCCTCCGCCCGCGCAAGGTCCTGTCCGAGGCGTTCCAGATCCTGTTCCAAGGCCTGCTGGCGATCCTTGGCGTGCTGGATCGCTTGCTCCAAGCGCGCAATTTCAGCCCCGCTGCTGTAATAACGCGCTTGCACCTGATTAAAACCGTCATTCGCCGCAGTTCGCGCCTGACGGGTCTGCTCTGTCCAGAGCTCGATCTCGCGAAGTTGCGCCATCGCGGCGTCCACGGCCAACGTCCGCGCTTGAGTCACCAAGCGGTGTTCGTTGTCTTCACGCTCAAGCTGGCGGTAGGTAAGTGCTATCGATTCCGCCCGCAACCGCCGTTCCTCGTCTCTCAAGCGGTGAAACTTCTCGGCGGCGCGCGCTTGCTGCTGAAGCTTGGAGATCTGCTTTTCCAACTCGTCGCGGATATCAGTGAGGCGGGCAATATTGCCCTTAGCGTCGCGGATCCGAGCCTCGGTCTCTTTCCGGCGCTCCTTGTATCTGGAGATGCCGGCCGCTTCTTCCATAAATACCCGCAGCTCCTCTGGTTTGGCTTCCACAATCCGGGAGATCATCCCCTGCTCGATGACGGCATAGCTGCGCGAGCCAAGCCCCGTGCCTAGAAACAGATCGGCAATGTCTTTCCGGCGACAACGTATGCCATTGAGGAAATAATCCGATCCGCTATCGCGGCTGACCTGCCGTTTGATGGCGATCTCCGCGTACCCCGCGTATTGGCCGAAAAAGCCGCCCTCGGAGTTATCGAATACCAGTTCGACCATGGCTTGGCCGACGGGTTTGCGGCTATTGGAACCATTGAAGATGACATCCGCCATCGAGTCGCCGCGTAAGTGTTTGGCGGAGATCTCGCCCATCACCCAAAGCACCGCATCAACGATATTCGATTTACCGCCACCGTTGGGACCGACAATACCGGTAAGATTGTTGGACAGATGCAGCGTGGTCGGATCGACGAAGGACTTGAATCCGGAAAGCTTGATGTGACTAATCTTCATTGGTGCCTAAAGATACAAAATATGAGTGGATCGGTACAGCGATTTTCGATGGGGTGAGTAACTTTAACTAAGGCCTATATCACATTGATATAAAGCATTATTAATACGTACTTAAACCACTTTCTTAGGTTTAATGCGCCATCGAGCTTAGCAATCGGCACGTAGCTCAGCGCTGCAAGCGCCCGGCACGCCGTCAGCGATATCCTTTTCCCGAGCGTCCGCGTACCATGATTGTCCGATCCCGATGCACGATAGGACAGCGTTGGGGTAAGGCTTAAGACTTTTTCTACGGAGGCACGTCATGTCTGTCACCGCTCAGATGCTTGTGCAAGCGGCTAAACAAGAGATCCGCGAGGTCGGTCTCGAAAGCGCGGGTGAATTGCTGCAACCCGCGAATGCCTTAATTCTCGATGTACGCGAACCGGAGGAGTTCCAGCGCGGCGCCATTCCGGGCGCCATCAATATTCCTCGGGGTTTACTGGAATTCAGGATCGGCTCGCTGCCGCAACTACAAGACCCGTCGACCGCGACCTTGGTTTATTGCCAAAGCGGCGGGCGCTCGGCCCTGGCGGCTCAAACTCTGCAGCGCATGGGCTACACCAATGTTGTTTCGCTTGCGGGCGGCTATGCCGCCTGGGAAGCCGCCCGATGATCGTGAGCCGCTATTAGATCTCCAGAATTTCGTCCTTTCTCCCTCTCTCACACTCTCCCACAGGGCCCACCGGGAGAGGGCGGGGGTGAGGGGATCGAAAGCATCGACGAAAGTGTTTGATTTGATTCCCCTCATCCTAACCTCCCGGAGGGAGAAGGGACTCCCGGACTTGTTGAAGTGGTTCTTGTACGACATTGAACATGTGAGAATCTACGCTTTTCGGAGACTGCGCTCCGAAAAGTGGCCCCTCTCGGGGCAGTTCGTGGTACCGCAACATCGACAATTTTTTGTCGATGTTGTTTCGGTAAGCGCCTAATCACGTCGAGTGTTGATGACGTCAATCTCGGCGGAGGGGACGAGCCAAGTCATGCAAACGCACGATCGGCGCTATGTTCGATACATAAACCACGCTTTCCGCCGGAGCGGCACGCGGTGGGAGGCTCGGTATCATGCAAACCTGGTCCAGGGTGATCGCTATCTCCTCACCCGGGACCGCGGTGCAGGCAACCTAGCCCGCGGTAGCGTGGGAATTTTTACTCTGACCCCGAATTCTTTCGAATTCTTTAACCCGTCGAGAAACCCTTTTCCAGCAATTTGAGCCCGGACAGCGGGGAGAGGTCGGTGACCCGCGTTTCCGAGACGTCAAGCCGCTCCAAACTCGTGAGCCCGGACAGCGGGGAGAGGTCGTCGAGATCGGAGAGTTCGGAGAGCCGCAGCTTTTTCAGCTTTTTCAGGTTTTTCAACCTGGAAATTGGTTTTGGCTTGACCGAATCTCCCATCAGAATTTTGATCTTCGTGAGCGCCGAAACAGAAGGAATTAAGGTTAAGCGTTTGAGCTTATTGGCGCGACCAGTGTTATTGGTTATATTAACTTTGTTCCAATCCCACCATTTGCTCGAAAACGACAAGGTTTCCAGCCACACCAGCTCGCCGATCTCCTCGGGAACTTCGGTCAGGCCGCAGTTGCCGAGGTCGAGGAAGCCGGCGTCTTCGCCGCGCGCGCGTTTCTGCTTGTTTTCGCGGATCAGTTGCAGGGCGAGTTCGGACATGGTGGCTTAGTATCACTCAATACTCGCTGAAGGTTTTGCATTTACATCCAAGTTGTTGGTCGGGCTACAGCGGTCAGTCGTTCGTCAGGCCGCCAAGCGTTTCTCCTTAGCTAAAGGTAGACTATCAGGAAATGTCTGGCGAGGCGTTTTCTCATGACACCACTGCCACTAACTACTTGAAATATGATACGCTATTCGCTGCTTAAAATAATCAGCAAAGGGACTTGCGCATGGCCCGTCTACCGCGGCTTTCTTTATCGTCGATCCCCTAGCACGTCATCCAGCGGGGCAATAAACGCCAAGCCTGCTTCTATGCGGGGAAGGATTACACGCATGCGGTCACATGTTGTTTCAAACGCTGACATGCCCTACACCGATCGAGGGAAACGCAATGCCGCTCTCCGAGCGGTCTATCTCGAGCATGGTTATAGCCTCTCGGAGAACACACAAATCAGCTATTCTTGGTTTGCACAAGCATGAGGCGCAGTAAGGGTTGCGAATAGGCGCTCACGTTTACGATTACGCGTACGTAAAAAACCCGTGTCCGCGATCGCACACCTTTTCCGCCAGCTTACCCACGGCGTCTATGTTGTGGGCGTTTCCCACGGCAGCGAGTGCAATGCCTTCACCGCCGCCTGGGTGATGCAGGCGTCCTTTGATCCGCTCCTGCTCGCCCTCAGTATAAACCCGCGGTACGCATCGTATCCTCTCTTGATCGCGAGCGGAGCGTTCACCGTCAATGTGCTGCGCCAAGACCAGATGACGCTCGCCGCCCATTTCGCTCAGCCACGATGCGAGGACAAGCTGGCTGGGTTCGATTGGTCACAAAAACGCACCGGCGCAGCCGTCTTGACGGAATGCCTGGCGTATTTCGAGTGCGTGGTTGCGAGCCGGTGCGCCGCCGGCGACCACGAGCTGGTGCTCGGGCGGGTCGTCGGCGGCGGCCTCTTGAAGGGAGGCGTTCCACCCTTGCACTATCGCGACACTGGGGATCTGGACGGTAGCAGTCGCTTGTTCCCGGAAGCTTTCTAATCGGTGCGGCGATCACCCTAGCCCGAGGCTATACGCATTGAGCCTGGATCGATTTCATCCGGCCGTTCGCGGCTGGTTTAAGGACCGGTTCCGCGAGCCGACGCCCTGCCAACACCGGGCTTGGCCCGCAATTCTTGAAAACAGCCATACCCTAATCGCGGCCCCGACAGGCTCAGGCAAGACACTGGCGGCGTTTCTCGCGGCGATCGATGTGCTCGTGCGTAAAGCTGAAAACGGACACCTCGGCAATCGGACGGAAATCGTGTACGTGTCGCCGCTGAAAGCGCTCAGCAACGACGTCGAGCGGAATCTTCAAGCTCCGCTGCAAGGGATTCAATCGCTGTTGCGCGAGGGTTACGGCGTTGAGGCAACCATCCGTGCTTTCGTTCGTACGGGCGATACGCCGGGCCGCGACCGTGCTGCGATGCGTAAGCACCCGCCCCACATCCTGGTGACGACCCCCGAATCGCTCTATATCCTCCTCACCAGCACCGGCGGCCGCGACATGCTGCGCTCCGTTCGCACGGTCATCATCGATGAGATACACGCCCTGTTTAGCAATAAGCGCGGGGCTCATCTGGCGCTCAGCCTCGCCCGGCTCGACGCGCTTGCCGGTTTGCCGCTCACCCGCATCGGTCTCTCGGCGACACAGCGCCCCATCGGCGAGGTCGCGCGCTTTCTAGCGGGTTGCGATCCGAAACCGAATCGCCAATGCACGATCATCGACATGGGTCATGAGCGGGCGTGGGATCTCGGGATCGAGATCCCAGCGTCACCGCTCAGCGCGGTGATGTCAAACGAGGTCTGGGAGGAAGTCTACGCCCGGCTCGCGGAACTCATCACCGAGCACCGCACGACCTTGGTATTCGTCAACACCCGGCGCATGGCCGAGCGGGTGGCGCGCCATCTGAGCGAACGCCTCGGCACGGACGCAATTACGGCCCATCACGGCAGCATGGCGCGCGAGCACAGGCTGGACGCGGAGCAGCGGCTCAAGGCCGGGGCGCTGCGCGCGCTCGTTGCGACCGCTTCGCTCGAGCTCGGGATCGACGTGGGCGAGGTGGATCTCGTGTGCCAGCTCAGCAGCCCGCGGTCCATCGCGGGGCTCCTCCAGCGCGTCGGACGCTCCGGCCATGCGCTCTCGGCGCTCCCGAAGGGCCGGCTGTTTCCATTGAGCCGCGACGATCTGGTGGAGTGCGCGGCGCTGCTCGAAGCCGTCCGCCGCGGCGATCTTGATCAGGCTAAGGTGCCGCCGGGGCCGCTTGATGTGCTCGCGCAGCAGATCGTGGCCATGGTCGCCAACGAAGACTGGGAAGAAGATCAGCTCTATGATCTCGTAGTGCGCACCTACCCTTACCGCGCCCTCGCCCGGATTGAATTCCAGCGGCTTGTCCGCATGCTGTCCGAGGGCTTTACGACGCGCCGGGGCCGGCGCGGCGCCTACCTCCATCGCGACACGGTGCAGCGGCGGTTGCGGGCTAGGCGCGGTAGCCGCCTGATCGCCGTGACCTGCGGGGGAGCTATCCCCGACAACGCCGACTACGAAGTGCGCCAAGAACCGGCGGGCACCTTCGTCGGGACGGTCAACGAGGACTTCGCCATCGAAAGCCTGGCCGGCGATATCTTCCAGCTCGGCAACACCTCGTGGCGGATCCTGCGCGTCGAGACCGGCATCGTCCGCGTGGAGGATGCCCGGGGCCAGCCGCCCACCATTCCCTTCTGGCTGGGCGAGGCGCCCGGGCGGACCGCCGCCTTATCACAGGCCGTATCCCGCCTTCGCGCCTTGCTCGACGAGATGCTCCTCGAGAGCGGTATCGACGAGGCCGTCCGCTGGCTGCGGCTGCACTGCGGACTCACGGAGCCCGCCGCCTTGCAGCTCGCTGAATACCTAGCCAGCGCGCGCGCCGCGCTCGGCGTGCTCCCGACCCAGGAGACGCTGGTACTGGAACGCTTCTTCGATGAGTCGGGCGGCATGCAGTTGGTCCTGCACTCCGCGTTCGGATCGCGACTCAATCGCGCCTTCGGCCTGGCGCTACGCAAACGCTTCTGCGCCAAGTTCAACTTCGAGCTTCAAGCCGCGGCCACGGAAGACGCCGTGGTGTTGTCGCTCGGCGAGACCCATAGTTTTCCCCTCCCCGACGTTTGGGGCTATCTCAACGCGGCCAGCGTCCGCGAGGTTTTGACCCAGGCATTGCTCGATGCGCCGATGTTCACGCTGCGCTGGCGCTGGAACGCTTCGATCTCGCTCGCCGTCCCGCGCGCCCAGGGCGGACGCAAGGTCCCGCCACGCTTGCACCGCATGCGCGCAGAGGATCTCCTGGCGGTCGTGTTTCCCGATCAAGTAGCCTGTCTTGAGCATGTGGCCGGACGGCGCGAGATCCCGGACCACCCCTTGGTGCGGCAAACGCTGAGCGATTGCCTCACCGAGGCCATGGACATCGACGGGCTGGAAACGCTCTTGAAAACCATCGAAGCCGGACGGATACGCTTGCTCGCGCGCGATCTCACCGAACCCTCGCCGCTCGCCCAAGAGATCCTCAATGCGCGGCCCTATGCCTTTCTCGATGATGCGCCCTTAGAGGAACGGCGCACTCAAGCCATCCTCAGCCGCCGCTGGCTGGATATCGAGTCCGCCGAGCGGCTTGGGCGATTGGATCCCGGCGCCATCGAGCGCGTATGCGCCGAGGCCTGGCCCGATGCATCGACGGCCGACGAGTTGCACGAGGCGCTGACCTCGGCGGGATTTTTCACCGAGTTCGAGGGCCGCCGTAGCGCCGCTAGCGAGGCGGCGAACGCGGGAGACTGGGGCGTGTTGCTGGAACAACTTAAGTTGGAAAGGCGCGCAACGGTTTTATGCCTCGGGGAATGGCGGGCGTGGGTCGCCGTGGAGCGCTTACCCGAGCTTTTGGCGCTCCATCCCGGCGCCGCCGCCACCCCGCCGCTGTGTGTACCGGCGGAGTATGCATCGAAGGCTTGGACGGCGGAGGAGGCCTTGGCGGAATTGCTGCGCAGCCGGCTCGAAGTCCTCGGACCCACGACACCGGCTGCGCTTGCCTTGGAG
>JALZJW010000060.1 GCA_030859565.1 Pseudomonadota bacterium | reverse complement strand
GGGTAAGCGATCCGCGGCCGAGATCGTCGCCTAGCTCCTGGAAGCGTTGGCGGTAAACCGCGAGCGCCGCTTCCTGCGGATCACGGCCGGGCAACTCGCTCCGGCGCACTAGCGGCGCCAATATCAATCCCAATGCCACGGCGACCATCGCGGCCGCGAGGCCCCAGAATACGGTCACCGGCCGTTGGCGCGTGAAATGGAAGACACTCGAAACGATCGCACCGGGCGCTAGCGTTAGGGGTCCTTCGTCCCGAGCAACCTGGCGACGCGCTCGCGTTCAGCGGGTGCGAGGGTGAGGGACTGGCGGCGGCGGTGGCGCACGGTGCGCACCAGGAACCAAATCCCGACGCATAAAATCACCGCGGGGCCGAACCAAAGCGCCAGCGTCTTAAGCGTGACGGGAGGCCGATAAAGGACGAACTCGCCGTAGCGCCTTACCATGAAGTCGAGGATCTCCCGATCGGTTTGGCCCGCTTGCATCATCGCGAAGATCTCACGGCGCAGATCGCCGGCCAGTTCCGCGTGAGAATCGGCGAGCGATTGATTCTGGCACACCAGGCACCTAAGCTCGCCGGTGATCTCTTGGAAGCGTTGCGCCAGCGCGGGATCGCTGAACTCGAAGACGGCTGGATCGGCGGCCGCCGCCGCAAACGAATAGGTCAAAGTCAACACCAGGAGCCAACGCATGGGTTATTCGGCGCCGTTCGCGGGGTGTGGGCCGGTCTCCCGCAGCCGCGGCAGCAGTTCCGACTCGACCACCTCGGGGCTCAGCGGCCCCACGTGCTTTAAGCGGATGACGCCGCCGGCATCGACCAGGAAGCTTTCCGGAACGCCGTAGACGCCCCACTCGATCGCGGCCCGTCCGTCGCCGTCATAGGCAATGGTCTCATACGGATCGCCCAAGCGCCGCAGCCAGTCGAGCGCTGGTTCACGCTCATCCTTGTAGTTCAATCCGATGATCCGCAGTCCACTCGTGCGCGCCAGATCGAGGAGCAGTGGGTGCTCATCGCGGCAGGCCGCGCACCAGCTTGCCCACACGTTGATAAGCGTGGCCGTGCCTTTTAAGTCTTGGGTATTGATGCGCTTCGCCGGATCGCGCAATTGCGGGAGATCGAATCCGGGCGCGGGATTATCGATAAACGGGGAGGGGACGAGCCTCGGATCGCGCTGGAGACCCGCGGTTAGGAGGGCCACTAACAGTATAAGGGCCGTCAAGGGCAGCAAGTAACGCACCACGGCCCAGAGCCTGTGAAAAAATCTGCTGCGCTCGGTATCTCGCGTTCCGGCGGTGCTCGGAATCCTCATGTATTTCAACATACACTCCGGTTGCTCGTCTCATCCTTGAGACTCGCCCCTACGGGGCTTGTGCGCCGTTTCGTTCCCGGCGAAACGGTCCTGCGCTCCGGCGGAAAGCCAGGGCCAGGGGCGAGTACCCGAGCGCCAGCGAAGCTGGCCGGGGCCGAAGACGGCCCTGCTTGGCGCGCCGAGGATGCAGCGCAACCTTTCTTCGCTCGCGACGATTTTTTCACAACCTCTCAGGCCACGGATCCGTAGCGCCGGCCAGCCGGACGGGAGCAGGCCGCAGACCAAAGCGGTAGCGCCGATCGCTCGCGGCCAGGATCCCCCCGAGCGCCATTACCACTGCGCCCAACCAGATCCAACGCACGCAAGGCTTCACCTGTATGCGCACGCTCCATGCCTCTTTGCCGACCGGCTCGCCCAAGGCCACATAGAGATCGCGGGTGAATCCGGCATCGATGGCGGCTTCGGTCATCGGGCTGGTTTGCACGCGATAGATTCTTTTCTGCGGATGAAGCTCCGCGATCACTAACTCCCCGCGTAGGGCGACGATCCTAGCCTCGGTCGCGTCGTAATTCGGGCCGGCCACGCTCCGCAAGCGCTCCATGCGAAAACGGTATCCGCCGAGCTCAGCCGTCTCCCCAATGGCAAGCTTCACATCCCGCTCGGCTCCATAGAGCGAGGTCACCGTTACCCCCGCCAGCGTGAGCGCGAAGCCGAGGTGAGCTAAGGCCATGCCCGAAAACCCCGGTGATAACGCGCGCATCATCCCTTTCAAGGTGTGTTGATGCGCCCAACGGTCCCGTACCGCGAGCGCGGTGCTCAGCAGGACCCAGGTCGCCACGAAGAGACCGAGAAATGTGAAGATCGCCTTCCCTTGGCCAAGCACGAGTGCGGTGCTCATCGCGACGGTGGCGCAAGCGAAGGCTACGGGCCGCAATCTATTCGCAAGCTCACGCCCGCCGTGGCTTTTCCAGCGCGTCAGCGGACCCAGTCCGAGCGCCAGCCCCAAGAGCAGCATCAGCGGCACGAAGACCGTATTGAAGTACGGAGGTCCGACCGAGATCTTCCCGAGCCCGAAGGCGTCGAGCGCCAATGGATACAGAGTGCCCAATAACACCGCGGCCGCCGCGACCAAGAGCACGATATTATTGATGAGTAACAGGCCCTCGCGCGAGAACGGATTGAAGCGTCCGGTATCGACGATACGCGGGGCGCGGACGGCGTACAGCAAGAGCGATCCGCCCACGGTAAGCCCTAAGATACCGAGGATGTAAACACCGCGCTCGGGATCGGTGGCGAAGGCGTGCACCGAGGTCAATACGCCGGAGCGCACCAGAAACGTTCCGAGCAGGCTCAACGAAAAGGCGCAGATCGCCAAGAGACAAGTCCAGCGCTTAAAAGCATCGCGTTTATCGGTGACGGCGAGCGAATGAATCAACGCCGTGCCGAGGAGCCAGGGCATGAAGGAGGCATTTTCGACCGGATCCCAGAACCACCATCCGCCCCATCCGAGCTCATAGTAAGCCCACCAGCTCCCGAGCGCGATGCCGACCGTCAGAAAGATCCAGGCCATGAGCGTCCACGGACGCGACCAGCGGGCCCAGGGCGCGTCGAGCCGACCGCCGATCAAAGCCGCGATGGCGAAGCTGAAGGCGACCGAGAACCCTACATAACCCATGTACAGCATCGGCGGATGCACCACCAGACCCGGATCCTGCAACAGCGGGTTGAGATCGCGGCCCTCGGCGGCGGCGGGGAACTGGCGCGCGAAGGGATTGGAGGTCAAGAGCATAAACGATAGGAAGCCCACGTTGATGATCCCCATGACCGCCAGGACACGCGCCACGAAGGCGAGCGGCATGGCGTGGCTGAAGCGCGCGACGGCGACCATCCAAACGCTCAGGATCAGGCTCCAGAGCAGCAGAGAGCCCTCATGGGCCCCCCAGACCGCGGCGATGCGGTAGGGCAGAGGAAGCTCCGTGTTGGAGTTATTGGCGACGTAGACGACGGAGAAATCATTGCCGATAAAGCTCGCGATCAGACACCCGAAGGCCAGGGCCGAAAACAAGCACTGAGCCCCCGCGGCCGGGCGCGCCAGGGCCATCCAGCGCACCCGGACGATCTGAGCGCCGGCGAGCGGCAAGGCGAATTGCAGGGTGGCGATGACCAAGGCCAGGATCAAGGCAAAATGACCGAGCTCCGGAATCACGGCGCGGTGTCCTTGGCTTTGGGAAGGTGCGCGGCCAGCTCGGGCGGCATGTAGTTTTCGTCGTGTTTGGCGAGCACCTCGTTGGCGTTGAAGACTCGGTCCGCCGCCAGCCGCCCCTGCGCCACGATGCCTTGGCCTTCCCGGAACAGATCGGGGAGCAGCCCCTCGTAACGTACCCTGACCGTGTGTTGCTGGTCCGTCAAATCGAAGCTGATCTTGAGGCTGTCGGGTGTCCGCTTCACGCTGCCCTTGGTCACGAGCCCGCCCAGGCGGATCGGCGCGGCCGGAGGCACTTCGCCGGAGAGCAATTGCGTCGGCGTATAGAAGAACAAGATGTTGCTGCTCAGTGCGGTGAGACCCAAGGCCGCCGCGGCGGAGACGCCCGCCAAGATCAGGGTGATCGCGATGATCCTCTGCCTGCGCGGTGTCATGTGCAATCCCCGCCGGTTTTATCGAGCGCGGCGGGCGGCGCGGATGCCGAGCGCCGTGATTTATTCCGGAGTTGTCCTGTCAGCCGGCGTTGCCAGGCCAGGGAGCTCCACAAGAGTCCGAGCATAACGACGGCCGCGACGCCATACGCGGACCACACATAGAACCCGTAGCCGCCCATCGCAACGAATTCGCTCACGGTATTCCCCGCAACACTTCGCCTACCCAGGGGTTGGTCCGCTCGCGTTCGAGCAATTCGCAGCGCGCACGCACGAGCAGCAAACTCACATAATAGCCGAAGAAGGCGAGCGCCATGACGAGCAAGGGCGCGAGCATGGACCCATGGATCGCGGGCGCGCCGAAGCGCGTGACCGACGGTGCTTGGTGCAAGGTGTGCCACCACTCCACGGAATAGTGAATGATCGGCAGATCGACGGCGCCCACGAGCGCCAGCACCGCGGCGGCCCGGGTCGCGGTTCTGCGATCCTCGATGGCCTGCTCCAAGGCCATATAGCCGAGGTATAAGAACAACAGCAATAATTCCGAGGTAAGCCGCGCATCCCAAACCCACCACGTGCCCCACATGGGCTTGCCCCACAGCGAACCGGTCATCAACGCCAAGGCGGTAAAGGCCGCTCCGATGGGTGCGCTGGCCGAAGCCACGGCCTCGGCAATCTTGATCCGCCAGACCAAGGCCACGGCCCCGGCGCCGGCCATAATCGCATAAACGAACAGAGACATCCACGCGCTCGGGACATGCACGAACATGATCCGGTAGCTGTCGCCCTGCTGATAGTCCGGCGGAGCGATGACGAGGCCCCAATAGAGACCCGTGAGCATACAGAGGCCCGTGCCCCAGGCGACGGGCGGTAGCCAACGGCCGGACCAGCGATAGAAGTTTTTCGGAGCGAGTAATTGCTGCATATTTCAGCTATGGCGGATCCGCAGCGCGGCGGCCGCGGCCAGCGGCGCCAGCGTGATGGCGAGCATCAGCAGGGCGCCCAGCATATAAAGTTGCGGCCCCCAGGCTAAGCCGCGGTTCGCGGCGGCGGTCGCACCGGTCGCGAAAATCAAGATTGGCACATAAAGGGGTAAGAGCAGCAGCGTCGCCAGGATCCCGGCGGCGCGCAAACCCGCCGTCAGCGCCACGCCAATCGCGCCCATAAGGCTGAGCGCGGGCGTGCCGAGTAGCAACGTAAGCAACAACACGCCGAGCGTGTACCCAGCGATCCCGAATTGCAGTCCCAAGATCGGGGCGAGCAGCAATAAAGGCAAGCCGGCCGTCAGCCAATGCGAAAGTATCTTCGCCATCACCAGGAGCGTCAGCGGATGCGGGCTCAGCAACAACTGTTCGAGACTCCCATCCTCGAGGTCCGAGCGAAAGACGGCTTCGAGGGACAGGAGCGTCGCGAGCAAGGCCGCGATCCAGATCACGCCGGGGCCCACCGACTGGAGCATTTGCGGTTCCGGCCCCAGACCGAGCGGAAAAATGAGCGCGATCACAAAAAAGAACAGAACGGGATTGGCGGCCTCGGCGCGGTGCCGCCAGAATAAGAGCAAATCGCGCTTGACGATCCAGACGCAAGCGTGCACTAGTCCCCGTTCCATTCCCGCTGATCCTCTAGGTGTAAAGCGCGGCTGATTGTGATGTCGGTGGAGTGATGGCTCGTGAAGATAACCAGCCCGCCGCGCGCGGCGTGCTCTTCCAGCATCGAGGCCACCGTTTTTATAGCAGTTTTATCCAAGGCGGTAAAGGGTTCGTCCAGAAGCCACAAGCAGGATTGGTTGACCAGCAAGCGCGCCAAGGCCAGGCGCCGGCGCTGGCCCGCGGATAGCCGGTGGGTTAGCGTATGGGCGAGATCGCCAAGACCCAAACGCTGCAAGGCCGCGTTGATGGGGATCCCGCCCCCGTGCAAGGCGGAAGCGAGCGTGAGGTTTTCCGCGACGCTCAAACTGCCCTTCACGCCATCGGCGTGGCCAACGTAGATGAGATCTCGGAGATAGGCGGAACGGACCTTCTCCAGCGGTTGGCCGCGCCAATGGAGCGTCCCGGATTCCGGTTGCGTCAGGCCGGCGATCATCCGCAATAGCGTGGTTTTGCCGGCGCCGTTGGCGCCCGTGATCTGCAAGATTTCCCCGCGCGCAAGCGTAAAGGAGAGGCCGGTGAGAAGCAGGCGATCCCCGCGGCGGCAACACAGATCGCGGGCTTCAAGCGCGGCCGAAGCTGCATAGGGCATCGTGGCTGCGCGTCCGATCGTCGAGAGCGTGGATGTCATTCGATGGTGTAGGATCGTGTAGAGTTCGCGGCGCCGGTATACCCGCGCCGCCGATTCGACAAGCTTCCTATAGGCTCAAACGTTATAATACTTCAAGCTTGAACCTAGAGCTTGGGCACGTCCGGGAGCGCGGGTTGCAGAACAGGTATCGCAGGCCAGGCAGCGGCATAACATCGATCGTAAGTAAGCTCCGGCGCCTTGGCGCCCGCCTGCTTACACGGGGTGAACGCGAGGATCCGGTGAATGCTGAAGCGGCCGTCCTCCGCATCCGGCACGAACGCCTGCTGGAACAGCAGGCCGCTCTGACGGCCCTCACCAAAGGCCAGGTCTTCCAGAGTGAGGACCTGGGGCAAGCGTTTCGATTACTGACCGAGACCGCCGCGCGCTCGCTCGGGGTCGAGCGCGTCAGTCTCTGGCGATACAGCGAGGATCGAACGGCTATCCGCTGTGTCGATCTCTACGAGCGGGGCCCCGACCGGCACAGCGCTGGCGCCGAGTTCCAGGCCGTGCTCTACCCGGCTTATTTTCGGGCGCTCGCGAGCAGCGAGGCCATCGTCGCCGATGATGCCCACAACGATCCGCGCACGTCCGAGTTCTCGGCCACTTACCTGACGCCGCTCGGCATCACCGCGATGATGGATATCCCCGTGCATGTGCATGGCCGCCTCGAGGGCGTGCTTTGCTACGAGCGGACGGGCTCGCCCGTGTCCTGGATGCCCGAAGACCGCTTGTTCAGCATTGCGATCGCGAACCTCATCGCGCTGGCCCTGGAACAAGGAGAGCGCTGCCGGACGGAAGCAGCGCTGCGTGAAAGCGAGGCGCGTTTTCGCACCCTGGCCGATAGCCTCCCGGTCATGATCTGGGTCGCGGACGCCGAGGGGCGCTGCACATGGTTCAACAGGACCTGGCTCGACTTCACCGGGCGCACACTCGATCAGGAGATGGACCACGGTTGGACTCAAGAAGTGCATCCCGACGATACCGAGGGCTGTCTACGGAGCTACGGGAAGGCGCTCCAGGCCCGAGCGCCCTTTACGCTGGAGTACCGGCTCAAGCGGCGCGATGGGACCTACCGGTGGTTTCTCGATAACGGCGGACCGCGTTTTCATCCCGATGGTGAGCTGGCCGGCTTCATTGGAGGCTGCCTTGACATCACCGGACGGAAAGTGGCCGAGGAGGC
The DNA here is from genome assembly GCA_030859565.1 of Pseudomonadota bacterium. Classification (NCBI taxonomy): domain Bacteria; kingdom Pseudomonadati; phylum Pseudomonadota; species Pseudomonadota bacterium. Next base: position 15,358 of record JALZJW010000060.1, on the reverse strand, counting down.
AGCCCGCCTCCATGGGGAACAGATCCATCGTCTCGCCTACCACGATGCCTTGACGGAGCTCCCGAACCGGGCGTTGCTGCTGGATCGCCTCGGCCAGGCGCTCGCCCAGTGCGAGCGCGACAACACCCAGATCGCGGTGCTGTTCGCCGATCTCGACCGTTTTAAGACCATCAACGACACCTTGGGCCACCCGGCCGGGGATGAGCTGCTGCGTCAGACGGCCGTGCGTCTGCGCATGCTGCTGCGCGAGGGCGACACGGTGGCACGCCTCGGGGGCGATGAGTTCGTGATTCTACTCCCCCACATCCCCACGGCGCGCGATGCCGCCCAGGTAGCGATTAAGGCCCTCCGCGCCATGTCCGTGCCGTTCACGGTGTTGGGGCATGAGTTGCACGCGACCACGAGCCTCGGGGTGAGCCTGTTCCCGCGAAAGATGGGACGGACGCGGAGACCTTGCTCAAACATGCCGATACCGCCCTCTATCAGGCCAAGGGTCGAGGGCGGAATCAATACCAGTTCTTCGATGCTGCCATGAACGCCCAAGCCCATGAAAGACTGTTGCTGGAAAACCATCTGCGGCGCGCGCTCGATCGCGGGGAGCTGCTGCTGCACTACCAGCCACAGATCGATCTCCGCAGCAATGCGGTCGTTGGGGTCGAGGCGCTGCTGCGCTGGCAACACCCGGAACGGGGCATGGTACTCCCCGCCGAGTTCATCCCTATCGCCGAGGAAACGGGGCTTATCGCCGGGATCGGTGAGTGGGTGTTGCGCACCGCATGCAATCAGGCGAGCACATGGCAGGCAGCCGGCTTACCGCCGGTGCGAACGGCCGTGAATCTCTCGGTGCGCCAGCTCCTCCGGCAGTTTGACCTCCCGGCGCTGGTTGGGGCCGTCTTGCGAGATTCCGGACTCTCGGCGCCCAGCCTCGAGCTCGAGATCACCGAATCGACGCTGATGGCCGATCCCGAGCATGCCATCAAGGTGCTGCGCGAGTTGCATGGCATGGGCATCCAGATCACCGTCGATGACTTCGGCACCGGGTACTCGAGCCTCCCCTACCTCAAGCGCCTGCCGCTCGATCGCATCAAGATTGACAAGTCCTTCGTGCGCGACATTCCCGAGGACGCTGACGATGTGGTGGTCGTTCAAACGATCCTGGCGATGGCGAAGCAGCTCAAGATCGGGGTGGTGGCGGAAGGGGTGGAGACCCTCGCGCAATGCCAGTTCCTGCGCGAGCAGCGTTGCGAGGAAGCGCAGGGCTATCTCTTCAGTCATCCTCTCCGCGCCGAGGCCTGCGCGGAGCTGTTAGCGAGGACGCCGCTGTACGTGGCCGCGAGCCGGTAAAGCCACGGCCAAGCGGCGCGCTCCCCGCGGCTCCTGGCGCCCAAGGTGCTCGCGACGATTTAATCACAGCCTCCTAGCGCGGGCTTGCGCCCGCAACCCAAGTTGAAACGGTGTCCTTCCCGGTGTACGTAGGTGGTGCCAAACCAACCTGCGCTTCGAGGAGGATGCCATGGAACAATTCATAGCGCGTTACCGACCGTTTGTCGGCCGTCTTGTCCGGCTTTGATCGGCAAGCGGTGCGCCTCCTGGGCCAGCGCGGTGGCCACCTGGGGCGCACGGGCGATGGCCCTCCGGGTACGGAAGTCCTCTGGCGTGGCATGGCACGCTTGGCCGACATCGAACTCGCTTACGATCTCTACCACTGAAATCCCTCCAGGTCGCCTGCTCGAAAATGTCGCCGATCCCTTGTGCTCTTGTGGGTAAAGACCAGCCCGGAGGGAGAGGGAGAAAAGACGATGCCTGTCCAGGAAGGACAGGGACTTTGGAGGTGTACCCGAAATTTCAAATATGTTTGGCTAGCTTTTGCTTCAGGATCTCGTTGATCTGCTGCGGATTCGCCTTGCCTTTGGATTTCTTCATGACCTGCCCGACGAAGAAGGCCAGCAATTGCTCTTTGCCTTGGCGGTATTGACTAACCTGCGACGGATTCTGCTGCAGTACCTCGTCGATCATCGCCGCAATCGCGGCCGTATCGGTGACCTGCTCCAATCCCCGGTTGCGAATGATTTCGTCGCCGTCACCCTCGCCGTTCCACATCGCTTCGAACACCTCTTTGGCGATCTTTCCGGAGATCGTGTTGTCGGCAATCCGCCGGACCAAGCTCCCGAGCATCGCCGGGCTGATCGGGCTGCGATCGATCTCGATGCCGGCGCGGTTGAGCGCGGCCATCAATTCGACCATCACCCAGTTGGCGGACAGCTTGGGCTGACCGCCGGAGGCCGCAACGGTGGCCTCGAAATAGTCTCCGGTTTCCCGGTTCGCCGTCAGCAGCGCCGCGTAATAAGGTGACAACCCAAACTCCGCCATGAACCGGTGTTTCTTGGCATCCGGGAGCTCGGGTAGCGTGACCTCGACGCCGGCGATAAACTCCGCGCTGAGATCCAAGGGTAAGAGATCGGGATCGGGAAAGTAGCGATAATCGTTGGCCTCTTCTTTTAAGCGCATCGAACGGGTCTCGCCGCGTTCGGCATCGTAGAGCCTGGTCTCCTGGATGACTCGCCCGCCGGATCCAAGCAAGTCGACCTGCCGTTGGATCTCGTAATTGATGGCCCGCTCGACAAAGCGAAACGAGTTGAGGTTTTTAATCTCGGCCCGAGTCCCGAACTTGGTTTGTCCTTGCGGGCGGACCGAGACGTTGGCGTCACAGCGGAACGAGCCTTCCTGCATGTTTCCGTCGCAGATTTTGAGATACCGGACTAAGCTATGAATCTTTTTCATGTAGGCGACGGCTTGCTTGGCCGAACGCAGCTCCGGTTCCGAGACGATTTCAAGCAGCGGCGTTCCCGCCCGGTTCAAGTCGATGCCCGACATTCCGTGAACGGCATCATGGAGCGATTTCCCGGCATCCTCTTCGAGATGCGCCCGCGTGATGCCAATACGCAAGACGGCGCCGTTTTCGCCCTCGATCTCGATCGATCCCTGCCCAACGATGGGGATCTCATACTGGCTGATCTGATAGCCTTTGGGGAGATCGGGGTAGAAATAGTTCTTGCGCGCGAATACCGATCGGCGGCTGATGTCCGCATGGATCGCGAGTCCAAACTTCACCGCCATCCTCACGGCTTCTTTATTGAGCACCGGCAGCACCCCGGGCAGCCCCAGATCGACGCCGCAGGCCTGCGTATTCGGAAGGGCGCCGTATGCGGTGGCGGCCCCGGAAAAGATCTTGCTCCTTGTCGCGAGCTGCGCGTGAATTTCGAGTCCGATAACGGGTTCCCAATCCATACCGTCTAATCGCATCCCTCGGGCGCGTCGGCGTGCCAGTCCGTCGCTTGCTGGTAGCGGTGGGCCGCGTTCAATAACCGGGCCTCGCCGAAGTGATCGCCGATGAGCTGTAAACCGACGGGAAGACGCCCGACAAAGCCTGCCGGCAGCGACAATGCCGGTAATCCCGCCAAATTGATCGAAATCGTATAGATGTCGGAGAGATACATCGTGACCGGATCGCCGGTCTTTTCGCCGAGCTTGAAGGCGACGGTCGGCGAGGTCGGGCCGAGGATCACATCGGCCTGCTCGAAGGCGCGGTGAAAGTCATCGCGGATGAGTCGCCGGATCCGCTGCGCTTTGAGGTAGTAAGCATCATAGTAACCGGCCGAGAGAGCATAGGTTCCGATCATGATGCGCCGCTTGACCTCGGCGCCGAACCCCTCCCCGCGGGAGCGGGAAAAGAGATCGTTGATATCGGCCGCATCATCGCAACGGTAGCCGTAACGCACGCCATCGAACCGGGCGAGATTGGAAGAGCATTCGGCCGGCGCAACCACATAGTATGCCGGGATGGATAGGCGGGTATTGGGCAGTGAAATCTCGGAAACGATCGCCCCCAGGCGTTCAAATTGTTTCACCGCGGATTCGATCACAGCGCCGATTTGGGAGTCTAGCCCTTCTCCGAAGAACTCGCGCGGGAGCCCGATCCGGAGTCCCTCGATCGAGTCGTCGAGGTGTGCCGAGTAGTCTTCGGCCGGGCGCCCGGCGGAAGTCGAATCCCGCGCATCGAAGCCCGCCATGGCGGTGAGCAATAGCGCCGCATCCTCTGCGGAACGGGCGATCGGTCCGCCTTGATCGAGGCTCGATGCATAGGCGATCATCCCATAGCGGGATACGGTCCCATAGGTGGGCTTAATGCCGGTAAGACCGCAGAGGGCCGCGGGTTGGCGAATAGACCCGCCGGTGTCGGTGCCGGTGGCGGCGGGCGCTAATCGCGCCGCCACGGCGCATGCGGAGCCGCCGGACGAGCCCCCCGGCACGCGCTCGAGGTCCCAAGGGTTGCGCACGGGTCCGTAAAAGCTGGTCTCGTTGGACGATCCCATGGCGAATTCATCCATATTGGTCTTGCCGAGCATCACCATACCGGCCCGCCGGAGCTTTTCGACCACCGTCGCATCGTAGGGAGCGATAAAGTTGTCCAGCATTCGCGAGGCGCAGGACGTCTTGACGCCGCGCGTACAAAAAATGTCTTTGTGCGCGATCGGGATGCCCGTGAGCGGTCCATTGTTACCCGCCTGTCGCCGTTGATCGGCCTCCCTGGCTTGAATGCGAGCGAGCTCCGCGGTGACCGTGATGAAGCTATTGTATTCGGCGTCCATGCGCGCGATGCGATCGAGGTAGATCTCGGTCAGCTCAACACTCGAGATCTCGCGCCGATCGAGCGCCTGCGACAATTGTATTAGGGAAATTTTATACATCCGGCGGCTAGGTATCTATCACCTTCGGGACACAATAAAGCCCGGCCTCCACGTGTGCGGCAATCGCTTGAAACGTCTCTCTCTGATTCCCTTCCGTGACCACGTCGTCGCGGAGTCTCAGGCTCAGCTCCAGAGGATGGGCGAGCGGTGCGACGCTGACTGTATCCACGGTGTTCATTTGTTCGACCAAGGCCAGGATACTGGAAAGCTGCCGCGCATACTCGGGAATGTCGTTGTCACTCAACTTTAGCTGCGCCAACCATGCGATTCTCTCCACGTCCGTTTTCTCTAGGGTCATTTCAGCTCGCCATGCGGGGGGTCCGGGATTCCAAATTTACCACAGCCACAAGCTTGCTCGAAGCCTTGGCGACTGTTACAGTGACATTTACACGTTGACCTGGGAAAACGTTTAGTTCGTTGTTCTTAATCGCACCGGGCGGGCTTTCGCCGCCCGCATTCGCGAGTTGCGTCTTGGTATGTTTAGCCGATTGCGCGGATTTTTTTCGAACGACCTTTCCATCGATCTGGGGACGGCGAATACGCTCATCTACATGCGCGGAAAGGGCGTTGTTCTGAACGAGCCCTCGGTCGTGGCTATTCGCCAGAGCCCGAATCATTCTAACCAAAAGAGCATCGCAGCCGTCGGCACCGAGGCCAAGCGCATGTTGGGACGCACGCCGGGCAATATCACGGCGACGCGTCCGCTCAAGGATGGGGTCATCGCGGATTATACCATCACCGAAAAAATGCTCCTTTACTTTATGCATAAGGTCCATGGAAATCGCTTCTTGAAGCCGAGCCCGCGGGTCGTGATTTGTGTACCCTGCGGCTCGACACAGGTGGAGCGGCGGGCCATCCGCGAATCAGCCGCCGGGGCGGGCGCGCGCGATGTCTACCTGCTGGAAGAGCCTTTGGCCGCGGCCATCGGCGCCGGATTACCGGTCAGCGATGCCAGCGGCTCGATGGTCTTGGATATCGGCGGAGGCACCTCGGAGGTCGCGATTATATCGCTTAACGGCATTGTATTTGCGGATTCCGTGCGTATCGGCGGCGATCGATTGGACGACGCGATCATCAATTATGTGCGCCGTAACTACGGGACCCTGATCGGGGATGCGACCGCCGAGCGCATCAAGCACACGGTAGGTTGCGCCTATCCGGGCGATGAGGTGAGGGAAATCGAAGTACGGGGTAGGAATCTTGCCGAAGGGCTGCCTCGCAGCTTCACCCTGAACAGCAACGAGATCTTGGAGGCCTTGCAGGAGCCCTTGTCGGGAATCGTAAGCGCCGTGAAGACATCCCTGGAAAAGACACCGCCGGAGCTCGCCTCGGACGTCTCGGAGCGCGGCATGGTATTAACCGGTGGAGGCGCCTTGCTCCGGGACTTCGATCGGTTGCTGAAAGAAGAAACCGGGATCCCGGTGGTGATTGCCGAGGACCCGCTCACCTGCGTCGCGCGCGGTGGTGGGCGCGTATTGGAACTGATCGATGATCTCGGTCCCGAGGTTTTATCGTTAGAGTAAGGGAAGCTCTGCAAAAGTGTCGCGAGCAAGCCCAGATGCGCGAAGCCGCGGAGCGAGTCGCGAGACATATCAGGTAGATAGGGGAGCGACGGGCGAGCACGCGACAAAGCAGATGGGCTGCGCAGTGACTTTTGCAGAGCTTCCTAAGCTTCAACACGGCACGGAGGGATTGTGGCGGAAAAGACCCTATTTCGGCGCGGGCCGCTGCTCGGGTTTCGTCTCGGCCTGCTGTTGCTGACATCGCTCGGCTTGATGATCGTCGATCATCAGCGCGAGCAGATGGAGGACGTACGCGGGGTCCTCTCGCTCGTGGTGTATCCGCTTCAGTACGTCGTAAACCTTCCGCAGGAGATCGTTCGCGCGGTGCGTAAGAGACTCGTAACCCAAACGAGCTTAATCGCCGAGAATCGGCTTCTGCGCAGGCAAAACTTGATGCTTAAGACACGTTCCCAGCGGTTTGCAGCGTTGGAAGCGGAAAATATGCGCTTGCGGGAGTTGCTGGAATCGTCGCTGGAGGTGAGCGAGCGGGTGTTGGTAGCCGATGTGATCGCCTTGGAGCTGGTCCCGCCCAGCCGAACTGCCGTGCTCGACAAGGGCAGCCAGCAGGGCGTCTATCAAGGTCAACCGATCATCGATGGCGACGGTATCATGGGGCAGATCATCCATGTGAATCCGATTTCATCCACGGCCTTGCTGATCACCGATATCAGTCATGCCTTGCCGGTACAAATCAATCGCAGCGGCGTACGCGCCATCGCCAGCGGCAGCGGTTCGGCCGAAGGTCTGGAGCTCGCGCACGTACCGTTGAATGCCGATGTGAAACGCGGGGATTTAATCGTCTCTTCGGGGCTTGATGGGCGTTTCCCGGTCGGCTACCCGGTGGGCGTGGTGACCGAAATCAGCGTCGATCCGGGTGAACCGTTCGCGAAGGTCATGGCGGTCGCAAGCGCGAAGGTCGAACAAGCGCGGGAGGTCCTACTGCTTTGGCCTGACAGGCGGCAGAGCCCCGATGATCCATCGTCCAGAGAGAGTATCGCTTTTCAATGATGGCGGAACAAGGCGGATCGGCTTGGGCTATTCCGGTGACCTTGCTGGCGGCGATCGTACTCGCGCTCATGCCCCTGCCTGACTGGGCGGCGGCGTGGCGGCCCGCGTGGACGGCCATGGTGTTGATCTACTGGTGCATGGCCGTACCGGACCGCGTCGGTATCGGCACCGCTTGGGTTATCGGGCTGGTCCTCGACGCCTTGGAGGGGAGTCTGCTCGGGCAACACGCCGCCGGGTTCGCGATCATTGCCTATCTCACCGTGACGAATCACCGGCGCTTGCGTACCTTTTCATGGTTTCAACAATCCTTATGCGTGGGTCTGCTGGTCGCAATCAACGCGCTATTGAAGTCCTGGGTCCAAGGAATCATCGGCTTAACCCCGAACTACGCGTTCCACTGGTTGCCTGTCATCTCGACCATGGTGTTCTGGCCATGGCTCTATCTGGTGTTGCGCGATATGCGCCGCAAATACGGCATCGCTTAACCGGTTTCACCGGCGGGCTTAGAGAGGGTATTCGCATCCGCTCCGGTAAGTTAGTATAACGAACAGGTGCCTTACCCATTTGTCCTTACGGATTCGGGGACCGAGACCCGGATTTTTCGTAACCGCGTCATGGCCTCGCTCGTGATTATAGGCGTGTCGCTGTTGCTGGTCATCGGGCGGCTTATCAAGCTTCAGGTATTCGAGCACGACCGCTATAAGACGCTATCGCAAGAGAATCGGCTCAAGATCGTGCCGCTCGCTCCGACACGTGGACTGATATACAGCCACGAGGGCGTGCTGCTGGCCGACAACCGACCTACTTTCAGCCTCGAGATCGTACCGGAAAGGACGCCTGATCTCCCTAAGGTCATGCGTGAGCTGCGGGAGTTGATGACGATTGGCGATGGTGATCTCAAGACCTTCTATCGGGCCCTGCGCAAAAAGCGCAGGTTCGAAGGGGTGCCCTTAGTGAGTAATGTCGGCGAGGAGGACGTTGCGCGCTTTGTCGTCGATCGTCACCGCTTCCCAGGCGTGGCGATTGTTGCGCGTTTAAGCCGCTACTACCCGCGTGGAGCGCAGCTGGCTCACGTCGTCGGCTACATGGGCCGGATCGACGAGGCGGAGACCAAGCAATTGGACACCTCCAACTACAGCGCGACCACTCACATGGGTAAGACCGGCGTGGAAAAATCCTATGAAGCGGTGCTCCACGGCCGCGTGGGCTATCAAGAAGTGGAGGTGAATGCCGAAGGGCGCGTGATCAGGGTCTTGAAGCGCGTGCCGTCGGTACCGGGTCGGGACCTGCACCTGTCTATCGATACCCGGCTGCAACGTGCGGCTTTGCAGGAGCTAGGAACGAAACGGGGCGCGGTGCTGGCCGCCGATCCTCGAACCGGGGCGGTGTTGGCCTTGGTCAGTAACCCGGTGTATGACCCGAATGTATTCGTCGGCGGTATCGGCATCGACGAGTACAAAGCATTGCATGATTCCCCGGATCGGCCGCTTTTCAACCGCGCGCTGCAAGGAATGTATCCACCCGGTTCCGCGATCAAACCGTTCGTGGCGCTGGCCGGCCTTCACGAAGGGTTGAGAACGCCCGCGACGGCGAGCTGGTGCCCCGGTTCGTACAGCCTTGCCGGACAACGGCACAAATACCGCTGTTGGAAAAAGACCGGTCACGGGCATGTCGATCTCGGGCGGGCCGTCGCCCAATCCTGCGATGTGTATTTTTACCGCCTGGCGCACGATCTCGGAATCGAGCGTTTGCACGCCTACCTGAGCCGGTTCAACTTCGGACAAGCTACGGGAATCGATTTACCGAGTGAGGCATCCGGACTCCTGCCCTCGCCAGCGTGGAAGCGAGAATCGCGGCGTCTTTCCTGGTACTCCGGGGAGACCTTGATCACCGGCATTGGGCAAGGATTCGTATTGGCGACGCCCTTGCAGCTCGTGACGGCCACGGCGATGCTCGCTAACGGCGGCCGCCGCGTTACACCGCGCGTCGTGAGCCACACGGTTGACCGCCGGGCTCAGACGAGCACTCCGGTGGAGGACCCCGCCAAGGCCGAAGCCCCCTTCATCAGCGCCGCCGACCGGCAACAGATCGTTCAATCCATGGAACGGGTGGTTCACGGTAGCGACGGAACGGCCCGAACGGTCGGCCTGGATGCGCCGTTCCGGTTTGCGGGGAAGACCGGTACCGCCCAGGTGTTCAGAATCAAGCAAGGTCAGGTGATCAACAACAAAAACGTACCGGAGCATCTGCGTGATCACGCCCTATTCATAGCATTTGCTCCGGTGGAAGCGCCGGTTATCGTGCTGGCGATCGTGGTCGAGCACGGGGGCAGCGGCAGCGAAGCCGCGGCGCCGATCGCGCGCAGACTCTTGGATCAGTATTTTAGCGCCGACACGACGGAGATGCAGCAAGTTGGCGGTGGATAGCCTGCGCCCGGCCATTAATCGGTTTCATCTCGATCCGCCTCTGCTTACCGGGGTGCTGATCTTGTGTGCGATGGGTTTGCTGGTTCTCTATAGCGCCGGCGGGCAACGGATGGGAGTCGTCATCGGCCAAGGCGTGAAGATGGCCGCCGGGCTTGGGATCCTGGTCGGCATGGCGCAGATTCCACCGGCCCAATTCAGACGCTGGGCACCCTGGTTCTATGCGATTGGCGTAGCGCTGCTCGGTTTGGTGATGCTTATCGGCACGGGGCGCGGCGCCCAGCGCTGGCTCGATCTCGGCGTCATACGTTTTCAACCCTCGGAGCTGATGAAGATCGCGCTGCCGATGATGGTGTGTTGGTATTTGAGCAACGAGGGAATGGCCCCGGGCTTTCGCCGCACGTTCGTGACCCTTGGCATCGTTATGATTCCAGTGGCTCTCATTGCCGAGCAACCGGATCTCGGCACCGCGACGCTGGTGGCGGCGACCGGTCTGTCGGTGTTGTTTTTAGCCGGCATAAGCTGGCGATTGCTTGGCGTTGGGGCGATCGTGACCGCAGCGGGCGCGCCGGTGCTTTGGTATTACATGCATGAATACCAGCGCCAGCGCTTGCTCACTTTGTTGAATCCGGAGAACGATCCGCTAGGGTCGGGCTATCATATTATCCAATCCATGATTGCCGTCGGTTCCGGAGGCTTGTACGGCAAGGGCTGGTTAAACGGGACGCAATCACACTTGGAATTTTTGCCGGAACGGTCGACCGACTTTATATTCGCCGTGCTGTGCGAGGAATTCGGATTAATGGGTGTGTTACTGCTTCTGAGCGTTTATTTATTCGTGATCCTGCGCGGTTTAACGATCGCTCTTGCGGCGCAAGAAAGCTTCCTGCGCTTATTCGCCGGCAGCCTTACGATCACACTGTTTATTTATATCTTCGTCAACATGGGTATGGTGGTCGGCCAATTGCCGGTTGTCGGCATCCCGTTGCCTTTCATTAGCTACGGAGGAACCTCGCTCGTGACTCTGCTCGCGAGTTCCGGTATTCTGATGTCGATTCACACCCACAAACGACTACTGTCGAATTGAGGAGCACGTTTGAAGGCGTTGATTGGGGCCGTATGCCTCGCGATTTCCTGCATCGGATCGTCGTTTGCGAGCGAGCTCAATCGCAATGCGGCCAAGGCATTTATCGATGAGATGGTGGGACGCCATGGTTTTTCGCGCGCCGATCTCGATGCTTTGTTCCGTGAAGTCCGCTTGGCGCCGGTGGTATTGGCCGCGATCGCGAAACCCGCCGAGTCCAAGCCTTGGTATCAATACCGCACCAACTTTGTAACGCCCGGGCGAACCGAAGCAGGCGTCGATTTCTGGGCCCGTAACCGCGCGGCCCTGGAACGCGCGGAACGTGCTTTTGGCGTACCGCCTCACATCATCGCCAGCATCATTGGGGTCGAGACCTCCTACGGAAAGAATACCGGCACGCATGTGGTCGTGGACGCGCTCAGCACCCTGGCGTTTCACTTTCCGCCACGCGCTGCGTTCTTTCGTAGCGAGCTCGAGAGCTTCCTGCTGTTCACGCGCGATCATGGCATGGATGCGCTATCGATTAAGGGGTCCTATGCCGGCGCCATGGGGATCCCTCAATTTATTTCCAGTAGCTATCGCCGCTTCGCGGTGGATTTCGATCACGACGGCCGCGCGGACATTTGGGGAAATCCGGCCGATGCGATTGGCAGCGTTGGAAATTATTTAAAAGCCCACGGTTGGGAAGCCGGAAAGCCGATCGTGGTGCCGGCCCGTGTCACGGGCCGGCAGTATGATACATTCTTGTATCAAGGAAGGGAGCCCAGTGTGAGCTTGAAAACAATGCGGGAGGCGGGGATCGTCCCGCAGAAGCTCATTGGCGACGACTTGCTCGCGTCTCTTGTCGCCTTGGACACCGGCGCCGGCCGGGAATTTTGGCTGGCGCTGAAAAACTTCTTCGTGATAACGCGCTATAATCGTAGCGCTTTATACGCGATGGCCGTATTTCAACTGGCCGAGGCCGTCAGGCGTGGTTATAAAAACAGTGAAGCTCATCCGCGCGATCCCATCGCTAGCCACTGAAGCCGGCCGAACCTCAACCTACGGGTACGCCTTGCTACTCTGCCTAGGCCTGCTAGCCACGGGGTGCGGCACGGCCCCCGTGCGGCAAGGACCCGTTTCCCCGGCGGCCAAAATTCCCGATCCCGGCCCCACGGTTCGTGACGAACCCTTGAGTCGTTACGGTAACCCCGAATTCTACGAGGTCTTTGGCCGGCGGTATCGCCCGTTGAAAAATGCCGCGGGATTCGCGGAACGCGGGATCGCCTCTTGGTATGGCCGCGACTTTCACCTGCGTCGCACCTCGAGCGGCGAGACCTACGATATGTATAAGATGACGGCGGCGCATCGGGTCTTGCCGTTGCCGACCTATGTCGAGGTCACCAATCTGGAGAACGGCCGCCGGGCCATCGTAAGGGTCAACGATCGGGGACCGTTCAAGGACGATCGCGTCATCGATCTTTCCTATGCGGCGGCCGTGAAGCTCGGTGTTCATGGACCCGGCACGGCGCGTGTCGATCTGCGGACCATCGCGCCTGGCCGCCGGCCGGCGGTCCGTGCCGCGACTCCGTCGCCGCTCCATCGATCACGCAAGCGTTCCGGGTATTATTTGCAGGTGGGCGCCTTTTCCCACATGAGCAACGCGGAGCGCCTGCGCAACCATATCGTAGCGCTGCTGGATAATAGCGTTGAGATTCGGCCGGACGTCATCGCGGACAGATCCTATTACCTAGTGCACGTCGGTCCGTTGGCAACGACGGCGGCCGCAAGCCGCCTCGCCGCGCGGCTTACACGGATGGGCGTCCGGCACCATCGCCTTATCGAAAACTAACCATACATATTTGAAATTTGGGGTACCACTCCAAGGCCCCTGTTCTTCCGGGACAGGCATAGTCTTTATCTCCCTCTACTTCCAGATTTGTTGAAGTCGGTCTGTATAACATTGGTTGCGTGAGAATCTAATACGCTGTTTCCGGGTAGCATCCTTTCAGGTATGTGCTCATGAGTTTTGCAAACCACCATGAAAACCTTCTCACTCTTAGTCCTACTTTCGGTGTTATCGAACTGGGCGCATGCCGTTGAGGCGCCGGTGGCGCCCCCGCCGCGGATCGACGCCGCGGCACACGTTTTGATGGATTATCACAGTGGCGAGCTCCTCGCCGAGGGCAACCCGGACCAGCGCTGGGAACCCGCGAGCCTGACTAAGATCATGACGATGTACGCGCTCGCGCATGAGCTGAAGGAAGGGAATGTCGCCTTGGAGGATCCGGTAACCATCAGCGAGCAGGCGTGGCGCACGGGCGGGTCGAAAATGTTTATCGAGGTCGGCAAACAGGTCTCCGTCAAAGACCTGTTAATGGGCGTGGTCATCCAATCGGGCAACGACGCGGGCGTTGCGCTCGCCGAGCATATTTCCGGTTCCGAAGAGGTCTTCGCGGAGCTCATGAACCAGCACGCGCGGCGTATCGGTCTTAAAAACACTCACTTTACGAACACCTCGGGGCTTCCCGATCCAAACCACTACGCGACGGCGCGCGATCTCGCCCTCCTGTCCAGGGCGCTCGTCCGCGATTATCCGGATGTCTACGCGCTTTCCAAGATCAAGGAGTTCACTTTTAACGGTATTAAACAACCTAACCGCAACAAGCTGCTGTGGCGCGATGCGTCCGTAGACGGCCTCAAGACCGGGCATACGCAGGGCGCCGGGTATTGTTTGGCGGCCTCCGCGCTGCGCGACGGCATGCGTCTAATTTCGGTGGTGCTGGGATCGAAAACGGAAAAGGAGCGCGGCGCCGCAACCCAAGGATTACTCAATTATGGGTTCCGGTTTTACGAAACCCATCGCCTGTACGCCGCCCATCAAGCGCTCGCCCAGGTGCGCGTGTGGAAGGGTGAAGCGCAAGCCGCCGACGTGGGCCTGGCGGAAGATCTTTTTATCACCTTGCCGCGGCGGCGGTATAAGGATCTGAAGGCGGCGATGCTTCTCGAACCGCGGATCGTTGCTCCGGTGGCGAAAGGGCAACGAGGCGGGACCTTGACGATCAATCTCGGCGGCAAGGAGCTTATGCAAAGGCCGCTGGTTTTGCTGAGATCCATCGCCGAGGGGCCGCTCTATAACCGCCTCCTCGACGAAGTTTGGATGCGTATACAGTAGCCGTTTCCCGCGATGCCGGATTGCTATCTTAACGGCGAATTCATCGCTCTCGAATGCGCGCGCGTGTCCGTGTTGGACCGGGGCTTCATCTTCGGTGACGGCGTCTATGAGGTGATCCCGGTATTCAACGGACGCACGTTTCGCTTGCACCAGCACCTCGCGCGGCTCCGTCAGAGCTTAGAGGCGATTCGCATCCCGCAGCCTCTCTGCGAGCGCGATTGGGCGGATCTATTGAATACGCTCGTCGAGCGTAACGGGAGAGGAGACCAATCCCTGTATGTTCAGGTGACCCGCGGAGCTGCCAAGCGCGACCATGTATTGCCCGAGCCCATCACACCGACCGTGTTTGCGATGAGCACCTGCCTAGACCCCAAGCCCGGCCACGCGCCCGTCAGCGCGATCACCTGTGATGATATCCGCTGGCACTACTGCGACATCAAGGCTATCGATCTGCTCGCGAACGTGATGCTGCGGCAGCGGGCCGCCGATGGCGGGGCTTATGAAGCCATTTTGCTCCGGGACGGCCGGCTGACCGAGGGCGCGGCCAGCAACGTGTTCATCGCCGCGGGCGGTATCGTCAAAACACCGCCCAAAAGCCATGCGCTCCTGCCGGGGATCACCCGCGATGTGCTGGTGGAAATATTGCCCGCGGCAGGGATCCGCTGCGTGGAAACCGAGGTTCCGCGCGCCGAGCTTTTGGGCGCGGAGGAAATCTGGCTGACGAGCTCGGTCCGCGAGATCCTGCCGGTGACCGTCTTGGACGGGCATCCCGTGGGCAGCGGTGAACCGGGACCGCTGTGGGCGCGGGCGTTTGAACTGTACGAAGAGTTTAAGGCGGCCCAAGCGTTGAAAGCTGCACCGCCTTAAAACGGCGGTACCAAGGATATGGTGATGTCGCCGCTCGAGTTCATACAACGTCTGGCCGTGGCTTTCGCTTCCATGGCGTGCTCGCCGCTCGGCGCACCCACCAAAACCACAGCCCGAGACCGACGGCGCCTAATACAAGCAAGGCTAGAAGAGTCGTGAAAAAGAAAACAGCCAACAACGCAACGGGCACAAACGCAAACGCGTGTTCCTGGCCGCCTTCACTCGCCCGGCGCGTATTTCAGTACCTCATCACGGGCCGCTTCGAGTTGCTCCCATTGCGGACACTTGCGCATACGCACGTTCGCCTCATCGATATCCTGCTTGTCGAAAAAGAGATAAATAGGTCTCAACGCCTCGCGAAATACGTAGTTTCGGTGGTAATGCGTCTCTGAATCCCCTTTAATGCGGCGGTAGATTTCCCGCACTAGCTCGGCATCGGGCGCCTCAGTCAAATCCTGGGTCATTGAGTCTTCCCTCGAAACTAAAACCTCCATAGTATGGCCCATGATGCC
>JALZJW010000059.1 GCA_030859565.1 Pseudomonadota bacterium | reverse complement strand
CCTGTTCCGTCTCCTGGTGCCAGGGATCCGAAAGGAGTCAGGGGATCCCTTGGCTGGAAATCACAGAATGCCTCAACCCACCTGTGCTTATCGACAGAAACCTCCATGAGTTACTCGATTTGTCCTGTTGGTGTCTCGACCGCAGCGGCTAATTCAAGCGGTCTTCTTTTCTGAGGTCCTCATCAATGCCTTAAGTCCGTGTATCGACACATTGGTGAGAAATGCGGGCTAGCTACATCGCCGCTCTGTGCATGGGTCTTGAGGGCCAGATCAACAGCATCCTGATCGAGCATTTCTTCGAGGCTGTCGGTTCGCGCTACAAAAACATCATCAAGCCTCTTCTGATGTTGAACGTTCGAGACCGATTCTCGACCTCGAAATCCGCCTCGCGATCCCCTAGCCTCGTGCTCACAGCGGTATGCCCCGTCCGAGCCGCGGCAAAGGCCCACGGAGACCCATGGCCCGCCGCACCAGTGCGCGTTTGAGAACCGGGATCATGTCGATGGCGCACATCGCCAAGTCGCGCGCGATGACGAGAGGACAGAGATCGTTACCGAAGAGCCGGGCCAACCCGTGACTCAACGCGATGACACGGCGCTGGTCCGCGCGTCTCATCTCGGCGTAACGGCGCAGGATCGGGTAAGCCCCCGGATCCTCGCCGGCGCGGCAGGCATCGATGACGCATTCCGCGAGCGTGGCCACATCGCGCAAGCCGAGATTTAGGCCCTGCGCCGCGTTCGGGTGGATCGCTTGCGCGGCGTTGCCGATGACCGCGAAGCGGGGTCCGGCCTGATCGAGCGCACGGACCAACTTAAGCGGATAACCGCGCCGCCGGCCTACCTTGAGACAGGGTGCGATACGATGCCCCATGCGCATGCTCAAGCGCTCCGTAAACCCGGTGTCCCCCATCGCAAGGAGCGCGCTCGCCTCCTCGCGGCCCGCCACGCATACCGCGACTGAACGCTGCCCGCCGAGCGGTAAGAGCGCGACGGGTCCGGAAGCGCCAAAGCGCTCGTAGGCGGTATTGTCGTGCGGCGCGGCCAAGGACACGTTGGCGACCACGGCGGTCTGGCGGTAATCAAACTCGCGGCTCCGCACCCCAAGGAGCGTGCGTGTGTTCGAGTCACCCCCGTCGGCGGCGACCAGGAGCCGTGCGCTTAAGCCGCGCTCGACCCCACCTGCGACCACCCTCGCTAGCATATGTTGAGGCTGGGTTTGCAAGGCCTCGATGCGACCGGGCGACATGAGATCGACGTTGTCTTGGACGGCCAGTTTCGATAGCAGGGCTTGTCCGAGCTGGCGCCCGGCCACCACGTGGCCGAAGGCGGCATACCCGAGCACCCGAGCATCGAGCCGGGTAAACCCCAAATGCCCCTGGTCGGAGACATGGATATGCTCGATCGGCGTGGCATGTGGCTGTATTTGCGGCCAGATCCCGATCCCGGCGAGGATGCGTTGCGAGACGGGCGACAGGGCCAGGCCGCGATCGTCATAGCTCGGTGGCTCGTCGGTCTTCCAGGGCGCCGCCTCCACCACGCCGATTTTCAACGGTTGCCCGGCCAGGGCGCATGCGAGGCTCGCGCCCACCATCCCGCCGCCGATGATGAGCAGATCGTAGTCAGGCGGCGCGGGCATGTAGCATGATGGATTCGATCTCCGCCGCTGCCTTGGGCGCCGCCACGCTCAGGACTTCATGACCCTCGGGTGTAACTAGGACATCGTCTTCGATGCGGATGCCGATGTTCCACCAGCGTTTGGCCAAGCCTTTCGTCCCCGCCTTGAGATAGAGCCCCGGTTCGACGGTGAGCGCCATGCCGGGCTCCAGCAAGCGCCATTCGTTGCCGACCTTGTAATCGCCGACATCATGCACGTCCATGCCCAGCCAGTGCCCGGTCCGGTGCATGAAGAACGGCTTGTAGGCCGCATCCTTGATGAGGCGCGTCAACTGCCCCTTCAAGATCCCGAGGTCGACCAGGCTCTTGGTCAAGGTCCGGATCGCCGCTTCGTGGGGATCATTCCAATGGTTGCCGGGGACGATTTTTTGAATCGCCGCCTGCTGCGCCGCCAATACCGCCTCGTAGACGGCACGTTGCTTGGGCGTAAAGCAGCCGTTCACCGGAAACGTCCGCGTGATATCGCTCGCGTAGCCTTGATACTCGGCGCCGGCATCGATGAGCACGAGGTCGCCATCATTTAACGTGTCCGAATTCTCCGTGTAGTGCAGGATGCAGCCGTTCGCCCCACCGCCCACGATGCACGGGTACGCCGGAGACCGGCTCCCGCCCTCCATGAACGCGTGCAGCAAGGCCGCCTCGATTTGGTATTCCTTGACACCTGGGCGGCAGACCTCCATGGCCCGGCAATGCGCGGCCGCCGCCAAGGCGGCCGCTTTACGCATGACGCGGATCTCCTGCGGGCTCTTGAAGAGGCGCATCTCATGCACCAAATGGGTCAGGGAAATGAATTCTTGCGGCGCCGTCACGCCGCTGCGATAGCGGCCCCGGACCTGGTTCACCCAGCCCATGAGGCGCTGGTCGAATTCGGGATCGAAACCCATGGTGTAAAACACCCGCTCCCGATTCTCCAAGAGTCCCGGCACGATGTCGTCCAGATCGCTGATCGGGAAGGCATCGTCGGCCCCGTAGTCGGCGCAGGCCCCTTCGAGCCCGGCGTGGCGTCCGTGCCAAACTTCCAAGGCCGGATCGTGTTCGCGGCAAAAGAGCAGGAACTCCCCTTGCGGCCGATCGGGAACCAAGACCGCGACGGCTTGTGGTTCGGCGAACCCCGTCAAGTAGAAAAAGTTACTGTCCGGCCGGTAGGGGAACTCCACATCGCCATTGCGGTGCCGTATCGGCGCGGCCGGTATGATCGCCATGCCGCCTGAATTCATCATATCCATCAGGCGTTTTCGCCGCCGCATAAACTCGCGCTTATCCATCCGTCCGCAGACCTATTGCCCGTTTTAGAGATGCGCTAATGATACTTGAGCAAAACCCATGAAAACACCCTCATTCGATGTTGTTGACCGCCGTGGACTGCCGCTCTATAGTGGATTCTCCGAAGCGGTTCGACAGCAAGGCGATTCAAGTGCAAGAACCTTTACATATCGAGACGCTCGAGGCGCGTGTCGACGAGCTAATCCGTGCGATCGAACAATTGAATGGCGAGAACAAAGCCCTGCGAACGCAACGCTCGGGGCTCATGGCCGAGCGGGCGGCGTTGATCGAAAAGACGGAACTCGCGCGCTCGCGGGTGGAGTCGATGATCACGCGCCTGAAAGCGATGGAATCTTGAACATGAGTGAAGAGCACCGGCCGGTAAGCGTGGTGATTATGGAAAAAGAATATCTCGTGGCCTGTAATGATCAGGAACGCGAAGCCCTATTCCATAGTGTCGAGTTCCTCAATCGCAAGATGATCGAGTTACGCGACCACGGGAAGGTGAGTGGCAGTGAGCGCATTGCGGTCATGGCGGCTCTCAACATCGCGCACGATCTGTTGGAGCACAAGCGCCAACAGGAAGCGTATACTAATAACGTGGAAGCGTTTATGCGCAGAATAGAAAAGAAGATCACTGACGTGCTTGCCGGCGGCGAGCGCGTGCTAGCGTAGATTTATAGTTGACGCTCTCTGCGGCGTACGTCAACGGGCCGGGTATCCTTGAGCCTAATTGAGAAACACAAGGAACTGACCGGTAGGTGATGTTGAGCAGTCCGCTCTCGTAGCGGAAGGCCTGATTCGCCTCGCGATGTTCCGTTCTTGAACCCTCGGTTCAAGTCGAAGGCCCGTAACGGCGCTGCGGAGAGCACCCTCCTTTGAACCATGCCCCGGTATTGGCTCATGAAATCCGAACCGTCGACCTTCGGCATCGACGATTTGCGCGCGCGTCCGCGCCAAACCGACTGCTGGGACGGCGTGCGGAATTATCAAGCCCGTAACATGCTTCGGGATGAGATGCGCCCCGGAGATTTCGCTTTCTTTTACCATTCGAGCTGTGCCGAGCCCGGAATCGTCGGCATCATGAAGATCACCGGCGCCGGCCGCCCGGATCCGACGGCCTTTGATCCGCGTGACCGCCATTACGATCCCGAGAGCTCTCCCACGGCGCCGCGCTGGTATATGGTGGAAGTCCGCTTGGAGCGCAAGCTCAAGCGCACCCTCACGCTCGCGGAGCTTAAACGCTACCCGGAGCTTTCGGGACTACCACTCCTCAAACGCGGAAACCGGCTTTCGGTGATGCCGGTCGAGGCGAAGCATTGGAAGTTCATACTCAGTCTCGTGTGATTGAGCCGCACTGCGCGCGCCTATGAGAGTACGGCACGACTGATCGCCCAAGCCACCTCGGGCTCGAAGACCATGCCATGGGCGTCACCGCCCCCGGGATCCACGATGAAGTCGTCGCTCTTGAGGTTGTGAAACTTGCCGGCCTGGAACTGATACTTGCTCCCAACGGCGAGGAGCGTGCTGGCACCGTCGAAGATCTCTCCGCTCTCCATCTGCTGCGCACCGTTGCTGCCGATGGCGCCGAAGTCGTCGTCGGCGTCGCCGAAACCAGCGGCGCGGTCGCCGCTGATCCGGGAGGCGGCAGGATAGGCGAGGCCGACGGCACGATCGTTTTTCGTGTGGGTGATGAGGATCGGCCCGGCGACGCGTTTGTTTTCGACGACGCTGCGAAAAAAACCGCTCTTGCTGCGCGAGAAACCGTTATGCGAGAAGGCCGCTTGGAGGAGCGATAAGCTGTGCAGCTTGGGCGTGGTCGAGCTGTCGGCCGCTGCCGTAACAACGCGCGCGCCGAAGCTGTGACCTACGAGATGGATGCGTTCGGTGCTTCTTACATCGCTGGCGAGCTTGCCGATGAGCGGCCCGACGCCGTTCCTGCCGACGGTGCCGGCGCGCTTCTTCATCTCGAAGTAGGTGGTCAGATTGAGGAGATTCGACGCCGCGTTGGCGGCCCCGGAAACGACATCGAGGAACCCGGCGGCGTGCCCGGTCGGGTCGATAGCGCCTGCGTCTCTAAGCGCGGGGGTGGCCGGCTCGGCGGCACTGGCCGGGGCGGATTGTTTGGCGTTGTCGAAGATGTTCTGCGGGTTGCCTTCGAAGAAGACGTCCGAGCTATCTTCGCTGTGTCGCTGATCGGCGTACTGGTTTTGGGGATCAAGTAGCTGCCGCAGGGTTTCGACAAACTTCTTCTGCGAGTCAAGGTCGTCTTCAAGAGTTGGAACGAGCTCGCGCAAGCGCTCAAGGTTCTTCTTTTCCTCGGTCTCTTCGAAGAGCGGGGCGACGCGGTCGATCGCAGCGCGTATCGCTGTTTGCGCAGCGGCGGCATCTTCCGCACCGATGGAAGCGGCGCCGCCGGCTGGAGCGCCGCTGCCGGTGATCTGGGTCATGAGGGCGTGAATTTCTTGGCCGGCCATATGACTCCGACGATGGCAAGCTTGCGCGTGGCAATCGCGGAATCATCTTTCGTCGCCTCGACGAAATTCCCGAAGAGTTTGGTGTAAAGCTTTTCAGCCTCGTCGCGCTCGTTGTTCCAGCCGTGCGAGACAACGATGAGATCGGTCGTGCCGGCGGGCACGTTGGGGCCGCTCTCAAGTTTACCGTTCTTGTCGAATTCAGCTTCGCTGTAGTGAATGCCTTTGATGTCGTTCATGGGTGTGTGCCGTTTTGCTTTGGTTTGGGTGAAAGCTCAGACGGACTGGATCGCCCGCATGAGATCGATGAGGCCGTGGCCTTGGAAAGAGCGGTCCCGCCCGAGATCCGTGGCCGTTGAGGTGAAGATTCGCTTCACCTTCTCCGACTCGCCGATGAATTCGTTGCGGATCGAGAGGAACGCCGCGACCACCCCGCTGACGTGCGGCGCGGCCATGCTCGTCCCGCTCGTCTCGAAGTATCCACAGTCGCGGCTTTCGACTTCCTCGACTTCCTTAGCGACGAGTTTGGATTTGGGAGCGGCGCAAGAGACGATCTTCTCGCCCGGGGCAAGGAGGTCGGGCTTGTAGCGGCCGTCCCCGGTCGGGCCTTTGGAGGAGAAATAGGAGACGCCATACAGGTGCGGCATGTCACGGTGCGTGGAGCCGACGGTGATCGCATACTCGGCGTTGCCAGGGTCATTGATTGTTAGGTCGAGGGAGGCATCGCTCTCACCCTCCTTGGTTTTGAGCGTGCCGTAACCGGTGTTGCCAGCGGCGATCACGACGACCACGCCGGATTTGACGAGGCGGTTGATCTCGACGCAGAGCGGGCTGTGGCCGCATGCGAACCACTTCGCCTCAAACGGATACCCGAGGCTGATGTTCACGCCATGGATGTGCAGCTCGCGACCATGCCGATTGATGAGCTGGATGTGGCAGATGCCGGCGATGAGGTTGCTGGCATTCCCTTGGCCGAACTTATCGAGCACCTTAAGGCTCACCAGCTCGCACTTCGGCGCCATCCCGCTGATCTGCTTGAGCGGCAGTTCCTTGGATCTGGGGCGATTGTTTTGGTCGCGTTCGCGACACACGGCATACATCTGCTTCGCTGGGGTGTCGCCGGTGCGGATCTGCTCGCCGGCGATGATCCCGGCGACATGCGTACCGTGGCCGTATTCGTCTTTGAGCGGGGCGGCGCCGGTCGGCGCGCCGGTGAAGTCGGCGTGATACGACGAAGTGCGGTCGATATTGCCGTGGGCTTTAAAATGCGGATGGTCGGCGTCGATCCCGGAGTCCATCACCGCCCAGGTGATGCCTTCGCCCAACGCCGTAAAGGAGCGTTGAGCGGCGTCTGCTTTCACCGTGGCGATTGAGCGCATGATGCAGCTCTGAACGCGGAAGTCGGGCCAGATATGGTGAATCGTCCGGAAACGCGCCTCATCTAGCGGCGGTTCTTCTTTGACGACGGTTTTACCTTTGCGCTTCTTCGGCTTGGCCGCGGGCGCGGCGGACTGGGCGGCCCTCTGCAAGGCCGCAGCCTCCGCTTTGGCTAACTCCTCGGCGCGCTGTCCATCGATGGCGACGAGCTTCTGGATCACCGGTCCCTCGAGTCGCGCAAAGACATACTGGGTGCTCAGCTCCGTCTTTCTGTCATCCACGCGTCGGTCCGGATCGGTGACGCCCTCCGCACTTTTGGCTTCCTCAATGTACTTTTTAATTATAACCTGCGCGACCCGGTACGAGTCTCGACGCAGCGTCGGGTCCATCTGCGCGCCCGTCAGCGCCAGCGCAGCGTCGCTGGGCTTGAAGTTCAAATTGATGTCGATGATCCCTCGAAGCGCCTCGGCCAGATGTGGGCAATGAGCCGCTTCTCCTGCTCCGCATCGAGGGCGAGGAGCTGGCGGATGACGAGTCCATCAAGCTGCGCGAGGCTCACCCCGGCCACGATGGCGCCGGGCTTCTCGACCACCGGCACCTCTTGCACATTGACATCTTTCGCCGCCTTGTCCGCGAGTTTCCGCACCGCCTTCCAAGCCGCCTCTGCACCCTTGGGAGATTCGTCGTAGAAGATGGCGGCGTTGTGCTTGAGGCGCAGGTGGCGGTGCGCTTCGAGAAACTTTTCCGTCTTCGCGCGCTCATGCTCGATGGCGTCGAGGAGTGGAATCGCAATGACCGAGCGCGCGAGGATCTTCGGATCGAATGCCGCGGGAAACCGGTCGATGGGCGGGCGTTGAGGGGAGGGCACAGGCAAGTCAGGGTCGCGCCGGGCGCGAATAGGCTGGCAGGCCAGCCTTTCGTTTCACGCCGCGCCGGCTTCGAACGTTATTTCCGTTCGCGTTTCAGTTCACATCGCCACCACGTACAGGAAAAAAGTGAAGGTACTGCTTAAGCTGCGAGGTGTCAATCACGCGTGTCTGGGGACTTTCCGGGATATTTATAGGCCCGAGGCGCAGGTTTCGGAGCGTTTTTGCGTCTTGCGCGAGTGCGGGCCAAGGGGAGGTTGTCCAGCGAGCCCGCTCGCGGATTCCTAGGGTTCGTGGAGCCGGCCTTCGACTGGACGCTGAAACAGCCGGCCACCGAGCAGTTCCTTACCGCCGGGCTCGTCAGCGATCCCGGGCGGCACGACGCGATGGTGATGTTCGCGGCGATCGTGGTAAAGTAGACCTAAACCGAAACGGAGAGGGGACGCAGAGCTAATGCTCTGAGACTAAGGTGGCGATGGCGATGTGTCTACCTCTTTTAGAAAAACGTCAATCTGGTGGGAGGGCAGATCTATGAACGAATCATCGCAAGCAACCACGGCCGAAATAACAGACCCAATTCGCGCGGCTCAAAAGCTGGTAAAACAAGATCGCCGCCAGGGTCTGGCCGCCTTTAACGACATGTTCCGTGCGGGTAAACCGCCGGAGCCACCGCTCGATGGCCCCTATGATGGTGAATTGGTAGCGATTGACATTGCACCTGGCATTACCCAATTTGCCAATTGGCTGACATCTGTCTTGATGCCGTGGAAAGGCAAGTATTTAATGAAGGAGGATGCTAAGGGCGACAATATCGGCGATCAGAAACTCCGATGGATGATGCGCGTACTGTTTCCCTTTTATCGAGGTATCATCGAAAACGATAAGGAAACCTTTCGCGCCTTTGCTTTCAAAACCTCGATTGATGCAGGTAGGGTCGACCCGGACCGGAAAGTTTTTAAAATCGATTATAACTCACCCGAAAATCCCGCTTTCTCGATCCGTCGCATCCTAGATGAAGTAGTGCAGGTGAAGGAGGGAATATATCTAGGCAAGATCCACTTCAAATGGTGGTGGGGAACTTGGCAGATGATCGGTTATTTTTCGTTACGTACGAAGAATTAAGGTTATACGGAGACGGCGCTAGTTTAGTGTCTCGTAAATAACGGGTCGCGTTTGCCCTGTCATTCCGGGCGAAGGTGCGAAGCGCCGGAGACCCGGAATCCACAAAAGACGCTGGATTCCCGCTTTCGCAGGAATGACGAAGGCGGTATCGACATATTGGTGACTGTATAGGAATTTCAGAGACACCACGCTAGCGTAATATCAGCACGTTTAGCGGAAGAGCTTCGAGAGGAGAGAGAAAGCATGCCCACAATAATTCCTACCGTTTCGTTTTTGGACAGTCTGCGCTATAACCTGTTTCATATGATCCCATTTCTCTCCCGCGGCATACTCACCGAAAACAGATTCTGGGTTACGTTCTGGTCCAAATATCAGCGCGATCCGGGAGCGGTAAAGTTTATCGGTGGCCTCCGCCGAAAATATCAGAGTGAATATTTATACATCTACATGCTGGCGACAAAGTCCCTGTTGGTGTTAGCTCACGATGGTATCAAACGGGTTCTCGAACAGTCACCCATGATTTATGCCGAGGCCAAGCCGAAACGCGAGCGCATGTCCCACTTCCAACCCAACGCCGTGACCATCTCCAGGGGCCAGGAGTGGCAGGATCGAAGAAAATTCAATGCGGCCGCGCTACAGAGTGACGTACACCAATACGCAGATCATTTTTTAGAGATCATCCGGGAGGAGATCGCTAGCAAGACCGGTCAGGGGCGCAACATTCTACAATCTTGGGACGATTTTCAAGAATTGTTCGAAAAGATCACCCTGCAGATCATCTTCGGTAAGGGGACAAATGACACCACTCTTACGGATGCGCTGAAGAAGATGATGCTCGAGAGCAATAAGCTCCTTTTCTTGGGCAAAAAATCCAAATACTTCGACGATTTCTACAAGAAGATAGCGGATCATTTGGCGTCCCCTCGAGACAAGTGTCTGGCCTCCCTGTGCAAAGAAGTCCCCTCTACCACGGTAACCAAGGTCGAGAATCAGATACCGCACTGGATGTTCGCCATGAAGGATACCTTGGTAATCAACACGGTGCGCGCCCTGGCACTGATCATCTCCCACCCGAACACCGAACAACGCGTCAGGGAAGAAATGGCTCGGGCCGATCTACGTTCTGCACGGGGCATAGCCAGTCTGAAATATCTCGAGGGATGTGTTCAGGAAGCCATGCGGCTGTGGCCGACAACCTTAATGCTGATCAGGGAGACCCTGGCCGAAGACACCCGGGGCGGTACGGTCATCCCGGCTGACACCCAGGTCATCATCCACAATGGGTTTAACCATCGCGATGTAGAGACTCATGACTTTGCGGATAGGTTTTCCCCGGATCTGTGGCTGATCACGAATGTCGACTATCACTTCAACCATTTGAGTAACGGCTCGCAGGTCTGTGCCGGTAAAGATCTGGCGCTTTACATCGCCAAGGCGGTGCTGGCGACCCTGCTTGCGGACAACCGCTTACGGCTGCATAAGCCTAGCCTGGACGCGGCGGGGCCTTTACCTTACGCCTACGATCACTATAGTATAAAATTAGAGCGGATCGCCCCGGCATAGAACACCTGCATAGCGCGGGGGAAAGAACGATAAAAGCTCGCAGTTTGAAACAGCGCTCTCGCAATCGGACTATGACAGGATGGTTGGTAAAAAGACGGCACGGTGGAGCGCCCGGGTCGGTCGAGCCTTAGCAGTCAGTCTGAATGAATAAAGTAGCGGATGACATGAGCAAGCGGGCCCGTGCGCAGCGATTAAGGCCTTGAAGTCATCTTTAAAGTGGAGGGTGCGATGATGCGACGAGAAGCCAGGTGCATTTTCGGATCGGTAGCGGTGGCTCTGAGCGCATGGGCTGGCGTGGTGGTGGCGGATACGTTACAGGAGAGACGAGAGGCGCGGAAGGACTGTATCCAAGTCGTGCGGGAAGGGTTCCGTCCCATCGCGAAAGAGCGAAGCGGGCGATTCTTGGGTAAGGTACAAAAGGAGACAGCCAATTGCCGGGGTGGCCAGAAAGCGCTCAAGTACATGGGAACGCCTTGGGTGGACTGGCAAAACTATTGGGCCACTGGCGATGAGACCACCAAGGCCCAAGGTAGAGGACCCCTCACAGCGCTAGGCAGGCACCTGAGAGCGAACGGCAGAGGCGTCGACGGCTCCCTGATCGATTTGGAGTATCAACGTATCGAGCTCATCACCTTCAATCTCTTCGATAACAAGACCTATGAAGCTTACGTCAAGGGAAGGGGCGGCGTGGACGGACCCGCGCTTAAGGAATGGACCGAGATGAGGTTGCCGCAAGATAATCCCAATTATCGGGAGGTGGGCGGGGATGGTCAGCAACTGTGCAAGGGTCAGTTGATTCGACATCGAAACCTGACGGGGATCTGCAATGATCTCAAGAATCCTCTGATGGGATCGACCGATACACCCTTTGCACGCAACGTCCAGTTCGAAACGACCTTCCCGGAGCTAGGTAAAACGGAGCTCGTGCGCAATCGGCATGGCGATCGATTGAGCATGTTAAAGCCGGATCCGCAGGTCATCAGCAGAAAGTTGTTTACCAGAAAACAGTCGCAGCCGGAAAAGTGCAAAGAAGGTAAAGGGTTGCCTGGCTTCGCCAAGGACGCCCAATGCGATTACCAACCGGCGCCTTTCTTCAATGTTCTCGCGGCCTTCTGGATCCAGTTCATGACCCACGATTGGTTCTCCCATCTGCGGGAAGGGCACAACGATGCGGCCCTGGTCGGTATGGGGTGCGCGACGCAACGGGTCAACAACGAGGAGCAGCCGTTGTCGCAGGAGGACATTGAGAAACTCAAATGCCGTCCCGAGGACAAGATCGACGCGACGTATTACGCGGAATCCGCGGAACCGCGCAAATTCTCCTATCAGGGTAAGGAGTATCTCGCGCGAGCTCACAAAACGACCGCGAATACCGTGACGGCGTGGTGGGATGCCTCACAGATTTACGGCTATGACGAAACCTCGCGGCGCAGGGTGAAACGCGATCCCAATGACACCGCCAAGCTATTGATGGTCCGGTCTGGGGATAGGAAAGGGCAAGGGGAAAAGTACGGCTATCTGCCTTTGTTCAAAACCTGTCCAGAGACAGAGCACGACTGCGTTCCAGACCCCATCCACCCCGTCTGGGCCGGCCAGGAAGCGACGGCGTTTCCGGACAACTGGACCATTGGCATGAGTTTTTACCATAACGTGTTTGTCAGAGAGCACAATCGCTTCGTCGAGGAATTCAGAAAGCGGGCGGCAGCGACGCCGGATGGCGATTGCGGGGTGAGAAATCCCGGCCAGCCGGATAAAATCATTAGATATAAGGACCTCACGCCAGATGAGCTGTTCGAGGTCGCAAGGCTCGTCGTCGCCGCGGAGATAGCCAAGATCCACACCATCGAATGGACCACGCAACTGCTTTACGGCGAGCCGCTCTACCTAGGGATGAATTCGAATTGGTTCGGCTTGTTGAGAGATCACAAGCTCGTGGCGGATGCGTTGGAACGGGTCGTCGGCAGGCTCGCCCGAACGACGGATCCGAAAAAAGCGAACGCGATGTACTCTGTATTCGCCTCAGGACCCGGGATATTCGGGCTTGGAAATCGGGTGAATAAATCGAAGGTTTCCAAACAGGATATCTGGGATCTGGAAAACCCCGATCATGTGAACGGAGGTATCAATCACTTCGGATCGCCGTTTAATTTTCCCGAAGAGTTCACCACCGTCTATCGCTTACATACCATGGTTCCCGATTTGATCGAATATCGGGAATGGGGTAACAACCCGAATAGCATCCGCTACAAGGTCCCCGTCGTGGAAACGTTCCGCGGGAAAGCAACCCCGGAAATGCACAACCGTGGGCTCGCGAATTGGGCGATCAGCATGGGGCGGCAGCGCTTAGGGCTGTTGTGGCTGCAAAATCACGCGCAGTTTCTCCAGAACGTGCCGATGGACAAGCGGCTAGGTATGGGGACCAAGATCGATGTGCCGGCCTTGGACTTGATCCGCGATCGTGAACGCGGGGTGCCGCGTTTTAACGAGTTTCGCCGGCAGTACGGTCTGAAGACCTTAACCGGCTTCGATGACTTTATCGATCAACATGAGCCCAAGGGTTCGCCCGCACGGGTGGAACAAGAGGCGCTCGTGAAGGCCCTGAGGGAGGTGTACGGCCAGCATCGATGCGACGCCTCGAAAGTGATCACCGACGCCCAGGTAAACGCCGACGGCTCCCCGATCAACGATTGTCTAGGACATACGGACGGATCGATGGTGGATAACATCGAAGATGTGGACACGGTCGTCGGCTGGTTGGCCGAGAGGACACGTCCCCATGGATTCGCGATCTCAGAGACGCAATTCCAGGTTTTTATCCTTAATGCGTCACGCCGTTTATTCAGCGATCGCTTTTTCACCTCGAGTTTCCGGCCGGAGTTTTATTCTCATCTGGGGGTAGCTTGGGTGAACGATAACGGTCCCAACGGAAAAGTGTGGGAGAAAGGGGCGCCCAATGATCACAAACAAGAGGTATCCCCGCTGAAACGCATCCTGTTGCGGACCATGCCGGAGTTGACCGAAGAGCTCGATCCGGTTGTCAACGCCTTCGATCCGTGGGCGAGGGACAGGGGCCGGTATTACTCCTTGCAATGGAAACCGCGATCCGGCGCGGAATCCGATGAGGCTTTTTAAGGACACCTCTGCCGGGCATGTAGGGCCGGGTCACAGGGGTCAACGGTGCGGAGGAGTGTCAAGCTTTACAGCAAACTCCTGAGCCGGGCGTGGATGGCGGGCGAGCGCTTAAGCCTCGGGCGTGTTGAGAAGGCTGTGAGGGGACAGGCCATGACTGCCAACCGGACTCGGGACAACCCGACTGGCCGGGATGATAGGGGGGCTTGCGGAAACGTGGGCTATGGTCAAGGCTATACGGGCACGTAACGCGAATACGCTGAAAAAGACAAGCCTTCATTCAAGGTTGCGCGCGTATTATTTGGGGAGGGTCGCCGTTTCAATTAATCCGGCAGTGTCGCTGCACGCCTTGGCAAGCATTGCTATTCATTGCGGCGCGAGATGCTCCGCTGTCCTGAGCTAACGGCATGATCACCGACCTCGCAGCGGGAAATCGCACCCACCCCATCTGTCATCGGAATTCTCGTAATCTCTCTTGCCTAGGGGGAACCCATTATGGAACCGCAAGAACAACAATCCGCTCAACCGGCAAATCTTTGGGCAAAGATACGCGGGTGTTTACGCTGTCTCTGGAAAGGATTCTACATGGCCGTGGTCGTCCTGGCAGTCGCATTGGTACTTTACGCTGCTATCCACGCTGCTATCCGATTCATCCCGGAAAGTCCAGTGACGTATGAGAACATGGAAGATCATTTCAAATACGGCTCGACGCGCGGCGATCTCGTGGCCGGATTTCCTTCCTGGATCTGGCAAGCAATGCCGCTCGTATGCGCGGACACGTTGAAATCGGTGGCCGGTGACCGGCTGGCGCCCGATTATCTCGACCGGGTCAATAACTATACGAGCGGCGAGGGCGTCGGACCGGAGCTGAAACGGCGCGAGCTTTCCCGTGAAGGCTATAAAGCCCTCGGTTTCATTTATGAACCGGGGGCCAACGAACTAGAGCGTGACTTCCCGATCGGTACCTCGCAGCGCCGCAGCGTAGGCTTCGACCGGGTCTTCCTCAACTGCGCGGCCTGTCACTCGAGCACCGTCCGTAAAGATCCGAAGGAATCCGGAAAAGTGGTTCTCGGCATGCCGGCCAATCTCTTCAACCTCTATGACTTCGAGCAGTTCGTTTTTCAATGCGCCAAGGGTGAGCGCTTCAATGAACTCAACATCATTCCCGAAATAAAGGCCTTGGGCGGTGATGTCGGTTGGTTCAATCTGATCAATGAATACCTGGTTTATCCTATCACCATCTGGGTTATGAAGGATGCCATCCAGTTTCTCGAGGGCATCACCGGTTTCTCGGCCCTTCAACCCAAATGGGGGCCGGGGCGTAATGACACGTTTACCAATAATAAGAATTTCCTGTACGGAGAGCTCCGCGTCCGCAGCCTCCAAGGAAACCCGATGTTGGACTGGTGGAAAACCGGCAAGATGCACCCGGAGGACATCGGTACCGTGGACTTCCCCTCCACCTGGCTGCAAGCCAAGCGCAAGACTCGTTCCGATGGCGGCTCGATGCAACTGCACTGGGACGGGAACAACGACATGGTGGAGGAACGGAACCTTAACGCTGCTTTGGCCACCGGCGCGTTGCCGCCGGTCATCGATCACGAATCGATCGAATGCATCGAATGGTGGATGGAAACGCTCGAACCGCCGAAGTACATGTTCCCAATCGATCAAGCGCTAGCGAAAAAAGGCGCGCCCATCTACGATGAGTACTGCGCCGAGTGTCACGGCAGCAGCGGCCGGGATTTCGAGGGGAAGAAAGTCGGATTCGTGACCCCGATCGATGAGATCGGAACCGATCGCTACCGGCTCGATAATTACACCGAAATTCTCGCTTTAAACATGGCGACGACCTATGCCGGACAAAAGAAGACGCTGCGATCGCATAAATGTCCAGGCGGTTCTACCTACCAGCCGACCCCATATCGGACTGCCGGGAGCCGGAACACCGCGTATGGCCGCGCGGCGGCGATGGAGGAGGAGGAAGAAGGGACTTATCGTTATAAGCACTATCGCAAGACCAACGGTTACGCCAATATGCCGCTCGATGGGGTGTGGCTGCGGGCACCTTATCTCCATAACGGCTCGGTCCCGACTTTACGCGATCTCCTGGAACCCAGCGAGAAACGGCCCAAGGTCTTCTACCGCGGCAACGACGTCTACGATCCGAAAAACGTCGGGTTCGTAGCCACGGAGTCCAAGGACACGAACGATCGAGCGTTCTTCGAGTTCGAGACCGATACTCCGGGAAACGGCAATCAGGGTCACGAAGGACCTGCTTTCGGCACGGACTTACCGCCGGAGGAAAAGGACGCGCTAATCGAATATTTGAAGACGTTTTAAAACGAGGGGAAGATCCATGAATAAGACCGACACAACAAAATCGAAGCGGAACCGGTCAACAAAGATCGTGATCTGGGCCCTCGTGATCCTCCTGGTGGGAATTACCGCTTGGATTGGATACGACCGCACCATGCGCGAACATCCGCAACCGGCGTGGGTGACCAAAGATGACGCCACCCGGTTCATGTACGGTTCCATCGGCGCGGAATGGGACGCGGGGATCCCGTACTGGATCTTTTATGTGCTGCCGCGGCTGTTCCCGGAGAAATTCCCCGGCGCCGGCGGCTATGCCTCGCTCGGCGTCCCCTGGGAAATGGGTCAGGAGTTGCCGATCGGTTTTAGCAAGAAGACCATCGGGTTTCCGCGCGTCGCCAATAATTGCGCCGCTTGTCACGTGACGCAATATCGTATCTCGGCGACCGCGGAACCGGTCATCGTTCCGCTCGGGCCGGGGCATACGAGTAACATCGAAGCCTACTTCAAGCTGATCGTGGACTGCGCCAAGGATCCCCGCTTCAACGCGGACAATATCCTGGTTTACATCGCCATGGCGGAAAAACTCGATTGGATCGACCAGCTCTTGTATCGATTCGCCATCATTCCGCTCACCAGGAAAGCCTTGCTGGGGCGAGAGAATCAGTTCCAGTGGATCTACAACCCGGAATACCCGGAGTGGGGTCGCGGCCGCGATGATGCCTTTAATCTCACCAAGTACTTCATGATCGGTGGCCAAGAAGAATACCAAGAAGCACTCGGGTCCTTCGATGACGGGACCTTCGGTCCGAGCGATTTCCCGGCGATCTGGAATCTCAAAAAATACGACAATAAAGAAGGCGAGAAGAATCCCCAGCGCCTGAATCTCGCCGGGGATACCTGGGATGCCTATTCGGTGGTCATGGACTCGGCTTTAGGATTATTGGGCGCTCCACCGCATGATAAGGATGAGTTCATCGGACACGTCAAGTGGATCACCGACTACGCCAAGCGTACGCCGGGCCCCAGGTATCCTAAATCGCTTCCGCTAGACCGCGCCAAAGCCGAGGCCGGTGACGCTATATATGATCAGCACTGCGGAACTTGCCACGCCGAAGGTGGAGACAAGGTCGGCCGCTCCATACCGTTGGCAGAGATAGGCACCAGCCGTGACCGGTTTGACACCTGGAGTAAGAAATTCGCCAGCCTGGCCAACAAGGTCGTCGAAGACATGGGCATCGAGCGCCGCGGACTGGTCGATGAAGACGATAAAGAAGAACTGATCGGCTACAACGTCCAGCATCTCGACGGGATCTGGCTGCGGGCGCCCTATCTGCATAACGGATCGGTCCCCACGCTGCGCGACTTGCTAAAACCGGCAGCCGAACGCCCCAAGACGTTCTACCGGGGCTATGACCTCTATGATCCGGTCAATGTCGGATTCATTTCAACAGGCCCCGAGGCCGAGAAAGTCGGTACCCTGCACGATGTCAGCAAAAAAGGAAACGGCAATCAAGGTCACGAATACGGCACCAGCTTGCCCGAACAGGACAAAGAGGCACTGGTGGAATTCTTGAAAACCTTATAACCAACTCCGTGGCCCGTTCGCACTACTACGGTTCTTTGATGAGGATAATGATAGCGCGGTGTTGGAGACGCAACCTGCTGCCCGGGCCGCGGCGCCGCTACTTCCTGAATTCGTTCCGGAGATACCGGGCGTTGTGTTTGAAGAACAGACGATAATCGCCGTATTTGGAAGCAATGAACTCCGACTCCGTTGTGATCGTTCCGATCTTCCGGCCGTGCGCCAATAAATCTTCCACGCGCATCACGCCCTTTCCGTTCAATTCCGTCTCCTGAGTTTCATCCAGAGCGAAGACGTCGTAAATCGTGGTCCCCGTCTTGATGTTGTGCGCAAGGTCGTCTCGAAAATCAATCGTGGCATCAGAAGCGGCGATGGCCTGCGGGGTGGGGCGGAATATGATCCGATATGGCGATACCACCTTTGCTCCCGCGACTGGATCGCCGTTGGCGCGGACCTTGGCGAAGTTCTCCAGCGGTTGATGAAGGCCCTTTCCAACTACCACGACGGTTTCAAAACGCTTGTTCACCGTCCTCATGACAAGGTTTGTGAAGCGGGGGACAGGCAGAATGTTGGTGAAGGGATTTTGAAATACTGAATTGTGCGAACGCGTGCTTAAGAAACGCCAGATCGGTTGCTGGCGGTCGAGTTGCCTCATGGCGACCAGGTTTTCTGAGGGATGGTCGCCATCAATCAAGAACTTCAGCCCCAGTCCCGGCACAACGCCAATACCAATTACCGGACCGGCATATGAGAAACGCGCCAGGCCAGGAACCGGCTCGCTTAGAATCCCGGTGTAGGGCGTGCCCGGCTCAGGAACAAACACGACTTTGGCCGTGACCCCATAAGTATGGAAAAGTTTTGGTTTGGGTTTTTCCAATTCGTCGCTGACCCGAGTCAGCGACTCACTTAGCAGATGATTGGTGATGGATTGGAGCGCCGACCTGCTGAACTGGACCAGTCCGCTGACCACCCCGGGCCGTGTCTCTTCCTTGTAGTTCGCGTAGGCCGTCGCACGAATGCCTTGATCAAACAAGTAATCGCGCTTTTCTCCTGCGCTCAGATCAGCGTACTTTAGCGTCCGCCCAGTTCTGACGGTTATGTCATTGTGGACAATCGAAGGTGTATCCTGATACTTCGCGTTTGTTATCATGGTCTTTGCTGCCTCCATTGGTTCACGGAGCACGAGACTCCGAACGCAAGGTGAACAGTGTCCAGAGAAAGCTGCCGAAATCCTGAATTGCGAACGCCAATGCCAGCGGTCCGGGAACAATGCCCCAATACCACAACACCGCCATCAACGGCGGAACCAGCGGCCGATCCAGCAGCGACGCAAAAACGAACGCTTCTGCGTTGAGACGCCCGCTTACCACGTACAATATTCCCAACCCACCGATCAACACCCCGACGAGTCGAAAGTAATTCGGCCCTTGTTCCACGAGCGGAGGAAGATGGAGCACCGAGGCCACGAAATTTGGGAACAGCAGGAACATCGGCCCTTCAATCAAGATCAACCAGCCGAACATTTCGACCGTCTTCGCCGCGCGACTTTGGTTCTGGGCCCGCACCAAGCGGCCCAGCATCTCACTGAACGAAAAAGTCTTCATGATTTACGGCTCTCCTGTTTTCAAACGCAGTGTGATGTGTTGCAAACTTCTTCACAACGTTCTCCCGATTGCTGAAAGTTGACACCCTTCCGGGGAAACCTGCAAGGCGAATGGATGACCGCGATTTCATCCTTCGCAAACGTGCGGCTTGTCCAAACGGTCCCCGTATCGAACGGATGGTGAGTATGCGATATGCGCGTTACTTTAAGTCCAGGAGCCGCTGCAGTCGCCCGCGTTCGAGAAACCTCGGGTCAAAGACTTTTAGATGCAGGTTCGTGCCGAGGTAACCAAAGACCGCCACAAGCGCTTTGCGTACATAACCGCGCACGGCCTTTCCCGGCTCAAGCCATTTGAGGATCGGCGCGGCGGCGGCTAGCAACGCCGCGCCTAAAGATACGATGACGCCGCCCCAGGTGATGCTGGTACCGAATACCGGGGAATCCCAGAGCGCCCACGCCAAGAGCACCGTGAGCGCGCCGAATCCCACCGCGCTCCGCTTCGCGTACTGGCGCAATTGCGGGTCGATATGCCAGACCTTCAGGAAACCGTGACCCCCGACCTCCAGTTGCTTCCCGAGATCCTGCCGCCCGGGATGGGGGCTATCGGGACCGAGCTTGCAGAGGCTTTCTAGCTTAAGGAAGGGCCAATCGCGTCGCGGCGCACTGACGTCATATTCGCTCCAAGCCCCCGCCCGAGGAGTTCCTTGACCCTGTTCTTTCAGCACGCGCAGTTCGTGCTCGCTCATCAGGTAGCCGCTCAACATCAACGCATAGGCCTCGACCTCCGTGAACGAGTCGAGATCGGTACGCAGCCCGGCGATCTTCCGTTGCAAATCCTTGTCGATCCCGTACGAGGTCAGATTCACTTCCGCTGCGGATTTCGTTGCATCAACGCAGTCGACCCAATCGAGGGGAGGACGATCGAGATCTTGCTTAGTGTGTACAAAGAATAGACCTTCGAGATCTCCGGCGGCGAGTCGCCCCGCCAGATCCTGATATTGGGCTTCCCGGACGCGATCCCGAATCACTGCGCTCGAGCGCGACAGGGATCCGATCGTGGTGTCGGCGGGATTATCAAGGTCGGCCATTTGTCCCGATGCGTCACTGCATAAGATCACAACACAGCCTTCATCCAACAGCCCCTCTACCCCTTGACTGTCATGCACCCCCCCATCGACCAAGCGCACGACATGACTCGGATAAAGCCCGGCGATGGCCAAGGGTTCGAAAAGACCCGGCACACATGCCGAGGCGGCCACCGCATAACCCAGTCGGTAGTTGCGTAAGGACTCGGGCGCCTGTTCATAGTAGAGGCGGCGATAACGCTGGTTGACGTCTACCTCGGCACCGAGCAGCCCCGGCGGCTCACCCATCCAGCGCGCCGTGAAATGCCAGTTGTGCCCCGAATTTAGCGACGTGGTATTGATCAGCAGCACGGGCACCTTGCTGCGCCGGTTGCGGTTTGACAGATTGGGTTTGAAATCGGTCTTATCCGGATCGCCCTCCGGCTCAATGACGAGATCCGGCATGGTCCTCGGTTGGCCTTCGGGGTGCCCATCGGCCACGCGGGCGTAAATGCGCTCTTCGTATAACTCCCCCAACCGATGGCTACGCGAATAGTGCTGGGTGAACACCATCCGCATGTTATCGGTGAAGCTCGCGAGCGCGCTGGTCCGAATGTTGGTTTGCACACCCTTGAGAAACTCCTCTTGCACGCGCCAGACGATGTCGATGTAATCTTCCCGCGTGACTGCCTGGTCCGGTTTGGACTCCAAGAGCCGCTGCACCTCGAGGTAGTAATGGGCTCCTACGATGCTGCCGCCGGCGACGGTAGACAGTACTTGCACGTCTCTGAGGGCATCCACCTCCGCGAGCCGAGCCAGGACGCCGAGGTGAAAAAACGAGGCGCGAAACCCGCCGCCTGACAGCCCCAGCCCCACCTTGCGCCCGCTACTCGATTTCATTCCATGGCTTTCTTTGTGTCGTTCGACGTTGCTGGGCATATCTTTTACTCCCCGCGGGTGAACGATAAATTAAAGGAGCAAGCCTTCCATCCCCGTCAAGGCACCCTGTTCTTCGACGGCTCAGGAGAAAAAAGAACTTTAAAAGCTCTTTTTCCTCGGGAGCGAAGATACGACTGGACCGGTAGGCTGTCAAACGTGCGCGGTACGTTGTTGCCGCACGCCGCCATCGACCGCGCGACTCACCGGGCGAGCAGGTGATCGCCGGCTCCGCTCTCCAAGAGTTCATCCAATAAAACCCCATCGCCAACGTGTTAGGTTCACGACCGCGATTGAGGGCCATTGACAGCGAACAGGTTCCGCCCTATCTTCTTTTTGACCAAATGAATGAGACTATGATACAAGTATCCAGTTAATGTAATAGAATCGTCTAAGTGGGGTCGGCCGACGGATCGGTCTGTTCCGTAAACTATGCTGCGTCCGAAGAATTGGATTATCGAGTT
The DNA here is from genome assembly GCA_030859565.1 of Pseudomonadota bacterium. NCBI lineage: Bacteria > Pseudomonadati > Pseudomonadota > Pseudomonadota bacterium. The sequence goes on along the minus strand of JALZJW010000059.1, from coordinate 2,034 downwards.
GGAGCAGCGGGGGAGGAGTTTTAGGAATCGCCATGCCTTTTTATGCAGCATTGATTAACTCGCGCGCAAAGCGGCTGTTAATCCTGGCTGTCGCCGTCGTTTTGGTGTTTCTGTGCTATTTGCTGATTCGCTTTGTTCCGGAGTACCCGGTCCGCTATGCGTCCATAGAAGACCACTTCAAATACGGTTCCATCGGTACCGAACCGGTTAACGGTTTGCCCTACTGGATTTGGAAAGTCCTCCCGGTTTTATTTGCAGATAAGCTCCCCGAAAACGGCTATCGCGGGCTGGGGTTCCTGTATGAGAAAGGGATCGATCTCCCGATTGGCGTATCCCGTCGTACGGTGACCGGCCTTGATCGCGTCTGGTTGAATTGCGGGGTGTGTCATACCGGCACTTATCGCGAGACGCCAGGCAGCGCGCGCGTCGTGGTTTTAGGTATGCCGGCTAACCATCTACAACTGTACAATCTCATTCAGTTCTTGATCAGCGCCGCGCGGGATAACCGCTTCACGCCCGAACGGATGATGCCGAAGATCGAGGAGATCAGCGCCGGCGACCTGGGTTGGTTGGAGCGCATGCTCTACCGTTATCTGGTCATTCCCAGAGTTCGTACGGCATTGCTGGATTTGGGCGAGGTGCTCGCGTTTATGAACCGACAGTCGAATTGGGGAACGGGTCGCGTAGACACCTTTAACGCCTATAAAACTAACCAGCTTGGATTTCCGCCCGATCAGGTACCCGAAGTGGAGCTGCACGGGGCGGCCGACTTGCCTTCGATTTGGGAACAAAAGCCTAGAGAAGGCATGCGTTTGCACTGGGACGGGAATAATGATTCGGTACAAGAAAGAAACTTGAGCGCGGCGTTGGGGGCCGGTGTTACGCCTGTCACTGTGGATATGGACGGTATACGCCGTATTATGGACTGGATTTGGGATTTGCAGCCGCCGCCATATCCCAAGAAAACCGCCATAAATCGCAACAACGCGGCTACGGGCAAGGGGTTATATCAGCAGTATTGTTCCGATTGCCACGGTATGAAAGAGGGAGATCGTTATGATTTCGACACCAAGCGGTATACCCGGCTCGGTAAAGTCGAAGCGATTGGGGACATCAAGACTGATCCGGGCCGGCTAGATTCCTACTCGGAGCTCTTGGCGATGAATCAGAATACCTTGTATTCCGGTTATCCCTGGCGTTTCAAGCGGTTTCGCAAAACCAACGGTTATGCCAACATGCCGTTGGATGGAATCTGGTTGCGTTCTCCCTACCTGCATAACGGCTCGGTCCCCACGCTGAGAGATCTGTTGGATCCGTCGGCGAGCCGTCCCCAACGGTTTTATCGGGGTTACGACGTTCTCGATTGGGACAAAGTCGGCTTCATTTCGGACCTACCGGAGGAGAACGGTGAGCATTTCTTTTTATTCGACACCCAGGTTGCCGGTAATTCCAACCGCGGTCATGAAGGTCCGAACTACGGGACCCATTTGAGCCCTGATGAAAAAGACGCCATCGTTGAATATATGAAGGAGTTCTAAGGGTCGATCATGAATACCAGTGAACCACTCAAGCGTTATACGCGTTGGCATGGTTTGGTCATGGCCACGGGTATCGCGGCTAACATGCTTTTTGTGCTCGGTTTGTTCTTTGTGCCCGGTGTTTTGCTCAGCCTATTACACATACCGCCGGATTACTCGATTTGGGTGCGGTTCTCGGCAAACCTGCTGTTTTTGCTAAGCGTCTTCTACATCCCTGCGATTTGGGATCTACAACGTTATCGTGCTAACGCATGGTTCGCGGTTTTTCCATCGCGTATCTTCGGGACTGTCTTTTTTACCGTGGCGGTATTCTGTTTCGATCAGCCCGCGGGGTTCCTGGTGTTCGCAGGCGATTTGATTTTTGCCCTAGCTCAGGGTTATCTATTGATTCAGGTTACGCGCGAGGAGAAAAAGCTGGGTCTGAATATCGGAATGCGGTCATGGGAGGCAGCGAAGAATGCGTGAAGGATGGTGGGGGAGGTGGGGCAGGTGGGTG